>CANQXO010000039.1 GCA_947627825.1 uncultured Clostridia bacterium | reverse complement strand
TTGTGAAAAAACTTGAAAAATTTTTTATAATATGCTATAATATACTTGTGATTTTTTAAGCACGAAATTAAAGAGGATTATAAATAATTATGTTGATTAAAGAAATTTTTGATGATTTAAAAACAAAATTCTTAAAAATAAGTAAAATCTGTGGACAATTTAATAAAAGATTAGAAAAAACCGATGTAGAAAAAACTCCAGAAGAATTTAAATTTTCTGGAGAACTTGCTATGGCTCTAAATGCTGTCGATAGAGAAACAGTAGAGTTTAATCAATTGCGAGTAGAGCCAAAAGAACGTTCTAGAGTTCAAAGTCAACAATCAAGAAGTATTACAAATAAACAACAACCATTAAATAGTCAAAAAACACAAAATATAATAGAAACAGAAAAACGTCCACCAAATATCCAAAGATTTGATGAAATAGATCACTAAAAGATACACTTAAATATTTTAAGTGTATTTTTATTTTTGGGTTGAAAAAAATTTTTTAATATTATACAATAAAATTGCTAAAATATTATTACAAATGAAAATATAGATAATATGTAGAAATACATATTATAATGAAAAGGATAATAAAATGAAAAATATTAAAAGAGAAAAAGGAATAACAATGATTGCATTGGTAATGACAATTGCAATTTTATCATTAATAACTGTGCCAATTGTAATTAATTTATCGAAAGTGACTGAGTTTAATGACTACGCAAAGTTTAAGGAAGATATTGATAACTTAAGAGAAAATATTTCTACTGCATTTTATGATGAAGATATATCTTCAATCGGACCAGAATATAAAGGGTCTTTGGCATTCTTGGAAAAAAGTCAAAGTGGCATGAAAGTAAAAAACGATAATGATAGTGGAGCTTATTATGCAATAAATATTGATGCAATAAATCAAAGATTAATAGCAGATATAAAACCATTAAACTATGGAGAAGAAAATAGTGATTTAGGAATTGGAAGTGTATATTCAGGAACAGATGATGTATATATTATAAATGCGGTAAGCAGAACAATATATTATGTAAAGCGGAATTTATTATAAAGGAAGTACCTATTATAGATTATCAGATACTTACTCAATAGTTCAAGGTGGAGTACAGCCAGGAACAATTGTAACAGAATTTAATAAAACTTTTACAGATAAAAATGGTGCAACAGCAAAAATACCAGTAGGATTTAAAGTTTCAGAAAATGCAAATGAACAAATTGTTGAAAATGGATTAGTAATTAAAGATGCAAGTAATAATGAATTTGTATGGATACCAGTTCAAGAAATTATAATGCAGGATACAAGAGAAGAAATTAAAGTAGAATTTGAAAGATATAAATATGGAACACAAGTAAATGGCGGAATAGATAATGAAAATGATTGTTATAGATTTCTAAATGCAAAAAATGACCAGTTTTACTTTTATGAAGCAAAGGATAATTTTGAAATGCTAAGTGCGATAGATAATAAAGGATTCTATATCGGTAGATATGAAACAGGTTCAAATACACAGATAACATCAAGTGCCATGAATGCAACACCAATTGTTAAACCTAATGTTTATGTATACAATAATGTAACAAAAAGTAAAGCAAAACAACTTGCTGACTCATTTGTAACAGGAGATAATGTAGATAGCAGATTATGCTCTAGCTATGCATGGGATACTGCTCTTAAATTCATTGAAAAAACAGGTAATGCTAACTTTGTAACGAATAGTACTCAAGGAAATTATAATAGTACTGTAATGCAAACAGGAAAAACTACTGCTGTAAAAAATATTTATGATTTAGGTGGTAATGTATATGAGTGGACAACAGAAGTATGCTCTAATGCTTCAGCACCATGTACTGCAAGAGGAGGAGCAATAAATACGACTCCAAGTAACAAACCAGCAAGTTCAAGAACAGCAATAGCCGACACTGCATCAGGAGATACTGGATTTAGAATAGCTCTATTTTTACAAACAAATTCTTGAATTAATTAAGAAATATTTATTTTTATATTATAGCACAAAATGGTATGGACTAAATGAAGAAATCCCAAATTGTTAAACTTTTTGTCTAACAATTTGGGTTCACTTCAAAAAAAGTTTATACCTTTTTACTTTTTTTTTTTTTTGAAAAACACTTGACAATTTGCTAAAAATGGTGTAAAGTATATATGCTTTACAGTGATAGGAGAGTGATAATATGGATAAACATATAGAAGTAAGTATTTTGTGGGAAATCTATGGAAAATTACTTACAAAAAAACAATATGTCGTACTAAATGACTATTACAACAATGATTTATCATTATCTGAAATCGCTGAAAACAACAATATTTCAAGGCAAGGTGTTAGAGACCTGATAAAGAAAGGAGAAGGCAAACTTTTCGAGTACGAAGAAAAGCTAAAGATTATGGAAAAGAATACAAAAAATGAGCGAACAATTCAATTAGTATTATCTCAACTAAGTAAAATAAGTGAAAACTCATCAGACAAAAAAGTAGAAAAAATACTTAATGAAGTACAAAAAGAACTAAAAGTTATGGCTTAAAAAGGAGGGTTAAATAATGGCTTTTGAAGGATTATCAGAAAAGCTTCAAGCATTTACAAGAAAACTTAGAGGAAAAGCAAGAATAACAGAATCAGATTTAAATGAAATGCTTAGAGAAGTTAAACTTGCATTGCTAGAAGCAGATGTAAATTTTAAAGTAGTAAAAGAATTTATTAACAATATCCATGATAAGGCATTAGGTAGTGATGTATTAAAATCACTTACACCCGGACAACAAGTTATAAAAATAGTAAAAGATGAATTAATTGAACTATTAGGAGGAACAGACAGTAAAATAGCCTTTACTCCAAATCCACCAACAGTAATTATGCTAATAGGACTTCAAGGTTCAGGAAAAACTACAGCAGCAGGCAAACTTGCGAATCTACTTAGAAAGCAAGGAAAAAGTCCATTATTAGTTGCATGTGATATTTATAGACCAGCCGCAATTAAACAACTTCAAGTAGTAGGAGCACAATTAAACATACCGGTTTATGCAAATGAAGGCGAAAAAAATGTAGTAAAGATTGCAAGGCAGGCAAAAGAAATAGCAATAAGCAAGCTAAATGATGTAGTAATACTAGATACAGCAGGAAGACTTCAAATAGATGAAGAACTTATGCAAGAACTAAAAGATATAAAGCAAGAAGTCAAACCACACGAAATACTATTAGTTGTAGACTCAATGACAGGTCAAGAAGCAGTTAATATTGCAAGCAAATTTAATGAAGACCTAGGAATTGACGGCGTAATGCTTACCAAACTTGATGGTGATACTCGTGGTGGTGCAGCAATATCAGTAAAAAAAGTAACAGGAAAACCAATTAAGTTTATTGGAACAGGTGAAAAGCTTAATGAAATAGAAGAATTTCACCCAGATAGAATGGCATCAAGAATACTTGGAATGGGAGATGTCCTTTCAATTATAGAACAAGCTGAAGAACAATTTGATATAGCAGAAGCTGAAAAGCTAGAAAAGAAGCTTAGAAAAAATAAGGACTTAGACCTAAATGACTATTTAGCACAATTAAAACAAGTAAAGAAAATGGGTTCTTTTTCATCAATACTTAAAATGATACCAGGAATGGGAAAATTAAATGTAAATGTTGATGACAAAGAATTTGAAAGAATAGAATCAATCATATATTCAATGACAAATGAAGAAAGAGAAAATCCAAAGTTACTTAATGCATCTAGGAGAATTAGAATTGCAAAAGGAAGCGGAACACAGGTTCAAGATATTAATAAGTTTATGAAATCATTTGAATTAACACAAAGCATGATGAAAAAAGTAAAATCAGGAAATTTAGACCCAAGAATGAAAAAGATGATGAGTAAAATGAATTTAGATAAAATGAGTGAAGACGAATTAAATGATTTGGCAAATAAACTTAAATAACAAATATGCAAAAAAACATAAAAAATGATAAAAAGCCAAGAATAAATAATTGCAAAAAAAGCAAAACCAATTAAGCTATTAAGTTTTTAAATTTAATATAAATAAAAAATTTTTTAGGAGGTGAAAATATGGTAAAAATAAGATTACAAAGAGTAGGAGCAAAAAAAGCACCTTTCTATCACATTGTTGTTGCTGATTCAAGAACATCAAGAGATGGAAAAATAATTGAACAAATAGGAACTTATGACCCAATGAAAAATCCTGCTGCCATAGTTTTAGACAAGGAAAAAGTTGCAACTTGGATAAAAAATGGTGCTCAACCAACAGACACAGTAAAAGCTTTAATAAACAAAGCAAAATAAGGAGGAAAATCTTAAATGGAAGAAATCCTAAAAACAATTATTGAAAATCTTGTTGATAATAAAGAAGCTGTTTCTATAGAAAAAGAAGATGGAGATTTTAAAGATATTTATAAAATCAAAGTCGACAAAGAAGAAATGGGCAAAGTTATAGGAAGACAAGGAAAGATAGCACAAGCTATTAGAACAATAGCAAAATCACTTGGAGCAAAAGACAAAAAGAGAGTTGATGTAGAATTTGTAGATTAATCAAAATGGAGGAAATAATATTTTGAGCGAAAAGATGGAACTAGGAAAAATAGTAAACACAGTTGGCTTAAAAGGTGAGATAAAAGTATATCCTTTCGTAGATTATATTCCAAAAGTAAAAAAAGTATATATAAAAAATTCTTTAATGGAGATTGAAAGAGCAAGGAATCAAAAAAACATTGTTGTAATCAAGCTAAAAGGAATTGACACCATAGAACAAGCAGAAAATTTAAAAGGTTTGATGATAGAAATGGAAAGAGAGGATGCTCCAAAACTACCAAAAGGAACTTATTATATAAGTGATTTAATAGGATTTGAAGTATATACTGATGAAGGTAAGCTTTTAGGAAAATTAGATGATATATTTAATACCGGAGCTAATGATGTATATCAAGTAGGAGAAATATTATTGCCAGCGATTAAAGATGTAATAAAACAAATAGATACAGAAAATAAAAAAATTATAGTTCACTTAATAAAGGGCTTGATTTAACTATTACTTAAAAACAAAACTAAAAAGATAAAAACTAAAAAGTAAAAAAATAAAAAAGTAAATAAGTAAAAAAGTAAATAAGTAAATAAGTAAATAAGTAAAAAGCTAAGTTAGAAAGGAAAGTATTACAAAATGAAGTTTAGTGTTCTTACACTCTTCCCAGAAATGTTTGAACCAATTAAACACAGCATTATCGAAAGAGCGGTTGAAAAAAATTTAATAGACATTAATCTAGTCAATATTAGAGATTTTTCAAAAGACAAACATAAGCATGTTGATGATACACCTTATGGTGGAGGAGCAGGAATGCTATTAAGACCAGATGTTGTATATGATGCTTACGAGTCAGTAAAACAAGAACATTCAAAAGTAATTTATTTATCTCCAAAAGGTAAAATACTAAACCAAACTTTAGCAAGAAATCTAGCCAAAGAAGAACATTTAATATTATTATGTGGACACTATGAAGGTATAGACCAAAGAGTTTTAGATGAAATTGTAGACGAAGAAATCTCAATAGGTGATTTCGTATTAACAGGTGGTGAATTACCAGCAATGGTATTAATAGACACAGTTAGTAGATATGTAGATGGAGTGTTAAGTGAAGATTCAACGCTCGAAGAATCATTTTCAGAAGGTCATGAAAATTTACTTGAGTATCCATCATATACAAGACCAGTAGAATTTAGAGGAAAAACTATACCAGAAGTTCTTACTTCAGGAAATCATCAAGAAATTGAAAAATGGAGAAAAGAACAATCATTAATAATGACTTATAAAAAAAGACCAGAGCTTTTAAATGAAGAACAAAAAGCCGAGGCGGAAAAGTTACTAAAAAGTAACGAATAATTAAAATAAAAATTTAAATTAAGGAAAGGAGAATATCATGGACATTATTAAATCAATTGAACATGAGCAATTAAAAAGTAAAGTTCCTAATATAAAAGTTGGTGATACTGTAAGAGTTCATCAAAGAATAAAAGAAGGAAATAGACAAAGAATCCAAGTATTTGAAGGAACTGTAATTAAAAAGCAAAATGGTGGATTAAATGAAACATTCACTGTAAGAAGAATATCTTATGGAGTAGGAGTAGAAAAAACATTTTTATTACACTCTCCATTAGTAGAAAAGGTTGAACTTATAAGAGTTGGAAAGGCAAGAAGAGCTAAATTATATTATCTAAGAGAGAAATTAGGTAAATCTGCTAAGACAAAAGAAAATGTTGGAGCAGACCTAAATAGAGCAGACCTTATTGTTAAGGAAGAAGTTCCAGAAACAGTAGAAGAAGTAAAAGAAGAAACAGTAGCAAACGAAGAAGCTAAAGCTGAAGCAAAAGCAGAAGATGTTAAAGAAGAAAAGCCAGCAGATGATTCTAAAGCTGAATAATAAATTAGAAGAGAAATATTTATTTTATGAAATAATAAAAATGTTTCATTTAAAAAGATAAATATTTCTTTTTTAGTTGCAAAAAATAAATTAGGTGTTATAATATAGTTTATAAAAGAAAAGCAAAAGGTGAAAATAAGATGAATGAAAATATGAATAATAATATAAATTATAATTCAAATAATATGATGAATTATAATGGAATGAATGCTAATTTATATAATAATCAAAATTTTAATAATACAGTGCCAGAAAAAGCAAAAAGGAATGTATGGATTATTTTAATAACTATTATTGTAACATTAGCAACTGTATATGGCAAAATTAGAACAACAGGATTGTTTACAATTATAGTAGGATTACTTTTACCGATTATGCAATTACATTGCATTCTTTTTATAGTAACTGGCATTAAGTTTTCAGGAAAGAAAGAAAAGAAAAAAACAGATTATATTATTTTTGCTACAATGTGTATTACTAATTTATTATATGCATTTTTGTTTGTAGATGTTGGAGACAGAGAAAGAATTACTTTTTTTTATAATCTTAGTGATAAAGTGCTTGATGTATTTTTGGATATATCAATGGTTTGTTTTTTGATTAGTTATATATTAATAATATTTTTATATTCTAGATGTGATAAATAGAAAAAAATAAAAACAAATCAAAAAGTATATAGTCAGCTAAACATGAATCAACAGTCAAATGGACAACAAAACTATTATTAACAACCAAATCAAGCAAACAGATTAAACGAACAACCAAGTCAAGTCAATAATTTAAATCAACAACAAAATGAGAAAAAATAACATTATTTACTAATTAACATAAATTGGGTTTAATAAATATATTGTTTGCAGAAAATTTATATAACTTACAACTGTAAGAATGGAATTGATTAAATTGCCGATGGGCAAAGCAATGGAAGGAGCATATAAAGCAAAAGCTAAAGCCATGTTATGAGACCACCGCAAAAGCATCCAAGAAAAACAGTGTCAAGCAAAAAGCTATTGCAACTTCCAAAAGAGTTGGAAATAAAACTGACTCTAAATAAGTAAGCACCCACTAATGTATTTATTAGTGGGTGCTTGTATTAAAATTTAGAAATATTAGTATGAAGGCTTTCAATTTGGTAATGATTTATTATAATTATAATTTTAAAGTAGTATCCAAAGCAAGTTTAATCATACCATCTAAAGATTTTTCTCTATCTTGGCTAGAAATTTGTTCAGTCTTATAACGAGAATCAACAGCAGTAAGTAAGCATGCAGCTTTTTTATTCAAATATTTTGCAGTATAGAATAAAGCAAAAGATTCCATTTCTGCACCAATAATGTTTAAATCTTGTGGAAAACGAGCTTTAAATTCATCAAAATCTTTAACATAGTAATCAAAAATTTCACTACAAATAATATTACCTTTAATAAGTTTGATATTGTTTGACTGAGCTGTTTGTTCAAGCAAATTATTTAAATCTCGGTCAGCTTCTATTAAGTGACATTCTTCACCAGTTAATCCTTTAGCAAAATTTCCTTCAGTATAGCTATTATCAACTAAAATCGTATCTAAAAGTTCAATATCAGGCTTGTAAACGCCACAAGAACCAAGGCGAATAATTGTATGGACTCCATAAATTTTATAAAGTTCATAACAGTAAATTCCAATACTAGGCATACCCATACCTGATGCGAAAACGGTAATTTCCTTTCCATTATATTTTCCGGTATATCCATACATATTTCTAACAGAATTAATTAATCTTGCATCTGTAAAAAAATTTTCTGCAATATGTTTTGCTCTAAGAGGGTCTCCGGGCATTAAAACTATTTTTGCTACATCATTTAAATCAGCTTCTATATGAGGAGTCATATTATATCCATCCTTTCTTTTTAAACTATTAATATTTAACAAAAGAAAATGATATTTGTCAATGATAAAAAAATGAAAAATTTCTTTAAGTTACTTACTTAAAGAAAATATTTATACAATAATTATAACAATAAAAAGTTGAAATATCAATAAAAAATAATAGAAAAATTAAAAATAAGACAATAACAAAATTATGAAAAATGAATTTAATAAAGCACTTATAATTATTGAAATAAATAGTATTCAAGTGTTTTTACATTTTTCTTTAAGTAAGTAACTTAAAGAAAAATGTAAAGGAGCTTGAAAGTATGAAAAACAAAGGAATAACACTAGTTGCATTAGTAGTAACAATAATAATTATGTTAATCTTAGCAGGAATAACAATAACCATGGCATTGGGAGAAAATGGAATATTATCACAGGCTAAATTAGCTGCGAAAAAAACAAAAGAAGCAGAAGAACAGCAAGAACAAGATTTAAAAAACTTAGTAGGAATAATAAATGAGGCAGTAAATGAAAAAGATCCAGAAACATTAGAAGAAGCATTAAGTAGTAAAAAAGTATTTTCAAACACAACAGGATATGATGCAAGTGGAAATAAAATAGATGAAAGTAGTGAAGAAAAAAAAGTACCAGCAATAACCATACCAGCAGGTTTCAAAATAATAGAAGGAGATGTAACACAAATAAATAAAGGAGTAGTAATAGCAGATCAAGCCGGAAATGAATTTGTATGGGTGCCATGCAAAGATGGTGAATATAATACACATGCTTATACTGGAGATCACTCAAAGGATAATGGAAAAAATATTGCAGATACAGAAGGTGGCTGGAATACATTACATTATAAAGCATATAGCGACTGGACAGATGACGGAACAAATGAAACCAGTGTAAAAAAATATGGAGGATTTTATATAGCAAGATACGAAGCAGGAATACCAAGTAGTATGACAGGTGTTTATGTAAATTCAAAATCAGAGCCTAAAAATTATACTTATGAGGATGAAAGGAATAATTCTAATTATGCTCCAATAAGTAAAAAAGGAGTTCAAGCATGGAATTATATAGATCAAATACATGCAAAGAGTGTATCAGAAAAAATGTATAGTGGGAGTAGTTCAGTAACCAGCCAATTAATAGATGGAAAAGCATGGGATAGAACAGTAGATTGGATAGTGGCAAATAGCAGTGCTACAAATATAGAAAAAAGTAGTACAAATTATGGAAACTATTTAAATACTAAAAATTTAAACATAGAAGAAAACATTTTATATGCATTGCATTTAGAAAAAATGAATGCACAAAACGGTGGCACAGGCTGGAATCCACCGAAAAATTATAGTTATGGAACTCCAGCTAAAATAGGAGTAACAAATCCTTATAATGGAAATGATTTTGAAAATTACAGAGATGTTAAAGATACAAGTGTACATCACTATAGACAATTATTAGAATTATCAACAGGAGCAAGTAAAGATACAGAAGTAAATAAAATATATGATTTAGCAGGAAATATGTACGAATGGACAACGGAAACAGGATATCATGATGAACCTGTACCAGAAGAAGCAGATATAACGCGTACTCAGTACGCTGTAATTCGTGGTGGTAGCTTCGGCCAAGAGCGGTGGTCCCGTTCCTGTTTCTTATCGCTCTGGAGGAAATGATATAAGCTTAACTAATGCTTCTGTCGGCTTTCGAGTTGTGTTGTATGTTAAGTAAAAAAATAGCAAAGCAAATTGTCATATCCTTTCCTTATATAAAAGTGTTAAGCAAATAGCTTGACACTTTTATACAAGGAGTAATTTAAGTTATTGTAAAGTTTGGAAATATTTTTATATCAATTTTTAGAAAAATTATTCTTTTTTTAATCCAAATTACAAATGATAAAATTTAGAATGAAAAATTTCTTTAAGCTACTTACTTAAAGAAAATATTTATACAATAATTATAGCAATAAATACTAGAAATATCAATAAAAAATAAAGAAAAAAGAATAAGTAAAAAGATAAAAAAATCAAAAAAATTGGATTAATAAAAGCACTTGAAACTATTGAAATAAATAGTCCGCAAGTGTTTTTTAATTTTTCTTTAAGTAAGTAGCTTAAAGAAAAATACAAAGGAGTTCGAAACTATGAAAAACAAAGGAATTACGCTCGTTGCATTGGTAGTAACAATAATAATTATGTTAATTTTAGCAGGAGTAACGCTAAGACTAATACTAGGAGATAATGGATTAATAAAAAAAGCAAAGGAAACAACAGAAGAATATGAAGATGCTGCAACAGAAGAAGACGAGGCATTAAGAAGTTTTGAAAAAGATTTAGAAAATTTAAAAGCAGAAAGAGATAAAGAAAATAAAAAAGGAATAAATAAACCAAAAGTATCAGATGGAATGATACCAATAAAATATGATGAAGAAAAGAAAAATTGGGTAATAACAAATGAAGAAGATGAAGAATGGTATGATTATAAAAACTTTAAATGGGCGAATGTAATGTTATCAGATGGAAAGTATAAAGAAAGTGAAAAAGGAAATCCAACAGCAGAAGGAGGATACTTAGATAATGGAACAACCCAAGTAACAGAAGCAGACTTGGGAAGTATGTTTGTGTGGATACCAAGATATGCATACAGTATAAATGAATATCATGTAGAAAAAGACTTACCAGAAGGAACAACTCAAAACATAACAAAAGTAGAATTTATAAAAGGTACGGGAAGTAGAGGTTTTAACGGAACAACATATGGAACAAGTTATGATGAAGACAAAGTAACAGTAGGAGAATCAACACCAATGATAGTACATCCAGCATTTACATTTGGAGGGAAAAGCTTAAGTGGAATATGGGTAGCAAAATTTGAAGCAAGTATGGCAGAAGACAATTTAAATAATGAAGATAATAACAATAATACGAATAAAACAATAAAAATAAGCCCAAACACAAATACATGGAGATATATAAGCATAGGTAATTCATTTATGAATTGTTTGAATATGAATAAAAATAATAATGTATATGGAATAAGAGCAAGCCAAACTGATAGTCATATGATGAAAAACATAGAATGGGGAGCGGTAGCATATTTATCAGCATCACAATATGGAGTAGTACCAACGATAAATAGTAAAGTTATATCTAGTGGAGGTGATGTATACCATGAGTATGCAGGCG
>CANQXO010000038.1 GCA_947627825.1 uncultured Clostridia bacterium | reverse complement strand
TAGCCTTTTAGGCGTTATGAGTAAAATACCTCCGGCTAAGCCGGAGGATATTTATTATGCAAAGAAATCAAAATAAAAAGTAGGTTAGGAGATTAATATGAAAACAAAAATAAAAAGAAGAATTGCTCTAATAATAACAATATTATTATTTTTTAACTATACTTTAGTTCTTAGTGTTAGTAATAAAGAGTATTACGAAAGTGTAAACAGCAATATAACTAGAAAAGTCAACATAATTGGAAGAACAGTGGGACTTAAGTTATATACTGATGGAGTTTTGGTAGTAGGTATGTCTGAAGTAGATGGAGAAGATGGAAAAAAATATAAACCTTATGAAAATTCTGGAATACAAGAGGGAGATATGATAAAAGCAATTAATGGTAAAGCCATATCTAATGCAGAAGAATTAGTAAAAATAATAAATGAAAGTAAAGGAGAAAGCATATCAATAAGATATCAAAGAGAATCAGAAGAAATATATACAACAATAAATCCAGTAAAAATATCTGATAATAATTATATGATTGGGCTGTGGGTAAGAGATGCGGCAGCAGGACTAGGAACATTAACATATTTTGAAGAAACAACATCAAGTTTTGCAACATTGGGGCATGGAATAAATGATGTTGACACAAATAAATTATTAAATATTTCAAATGGAGAATTAGTAACAAGCCAGATTGTATCTATAGTTAAAGGGAAAAAAGGAAAAGCAGGAGAAATACGAGGAACAATAGACAAGGGTGAGGTAATAGGAAATATAGAAGTTAATTCAGAAATTGGAGTTTATGGAATTGTAACAAATTTTGACTATATCAATAAAGTAAAATTAGAAGAAGTAGAAGTGGCTCAAAGGCACGAAATTAAAGAAGGAAAAGCAACAATAATTTGTCAACTATCAAATGAAGATAAAGTAGAAGAATATGATATAGAAATTAAAAGAATATATAGAATGAATTATAAAGACAATAAAAGTATGGCAATAAAGATTACAGATAATGAATTAATAGAAAAAACAGGAGGAATAATACCAGGAATGAGCGGTACACCAATAATACAAAATGGTAAATTTATTGGTGCAATAACTAATGTTTTGCTAAATGACCCAACTCAAGGATATGCAATTTTTGCTGATATGATGATGGAAGTTAAATAATTTAAAATATATTGATAAAATTTTATTAATTGTGTATAATTAAAATATAAAAATTTGAAATTATTTAAACGAGGAAAAATGAGAAAAAATAATAGAGGAATAACCCTAATTAATGGTATATTATTTATACTAATTATTGTATGTTCTGTATTTATTATATCAATTGTAATGGCGCCTAATGATATAAGTTATGAAAATACAACACAAGGACAAGTTAAAAGAAATGAAATATCAAGAAGAAATACTACGGAAGCTAAAAATGAATATACAAATTATAATATAACAATAGGAGAGCCAGAGCCAAATTTTAAAAATGAGGCTAAAGACTATTACTACAAGCAATTAAATAGTACTGGACAATCAATTTATGATATCATAGTTAAGAATGAAGCATTATTAAAAGAAGGAACAAATAGTATAAAAATAGATATTGACTCAAGTGATGTAGGAGAATATTTTCAGTCAGCGTGGGATGCTTTTATATTAGATAGACCGGATATATTCTGGGTAGATACTTTAAAAATGTCTTTAGTTACTAAAACGATAAGTAACATATTTGGAACGATAACTTATGAGTATATTTTAGAACCAGGAGAAAATAATAATTACTTCTTAGATTCTTTTAAAACAAAAGAAGATGTAGAAAATGCAATACAAGAAGTGGAAAACAAAATAGAAACAATTACAAGAAATGCTGTAGGAAGCACATATGATAAAGTTAGCTTTGTACATGATACTCTAGTAGATTTGATAAGTTATGACCAAACAAGCAGAGTAAACAATTCAAATATATATGGAGCTTTGGTGGAAGAAACTTGTGTATGTGAAGGATATGCTGAGGCTTTTAAAGTAATACTAGATAGACTAGATATCCCTTGTGTTATTGTTTATGGGGAAGGAGTAGATGGAAGTGGTAGGACAGAGTCTCATGCTTGGAATTATGTCAAAATGGAAGATGGCAACTGGTATGCAGTAGATGCAACTTGGGATGACCCAATAATAATTGGAAGCGGAGGAGTTTTAGGAGTAAATAAGCATAAATACTTTCTAAATGGAAGCAATAATTTTTCATCAACACATATCGAGAGTGGAGATGTGTCTAATACTGGTCAAAATTTTAAATATCCAGAAATATCTATAAATGATTATAAATAAAGCTAATGGACAATATTTGATCCATTAGCTTCTTACAATTAATTGTTAATAAATCGTTAATTCTTTAATCATTAATTATTAACTATTAATGATTATTTAATAGCGAATTTGATTTTTTTAATCTTCTTGTGTTTCGGAATTAACTAATTTATGCCCAATTTGCGTTACAGTGCCAGCACCTTGTGTAATAATTAAATCATTAGGTTTAACATTTCTCTTTAAGAATTCTATAATATCATCAAAATCAGAAATATAGTATGCCTTTCTACCTAAAGAGTCTATTTTATCAACAATATCTTTAGCACTTACATCATATGTATTAGTTTCTCTTGCAGCATAAATATCAGTAACTATAATATTATCAAAATTAATTAAACAATTAGCAAAATCATCAAGTAAATTTTTTGTTCTGCTATATGTATGAGGTTGGAATACAACCCATGAATGATTGTATTGTTTCTTTTTCATAGCCTCAGCAACTGCAGTAATTTCAGTAGGGTGATGACCATAGTCATCATAAACGAAAGCATCATTTACTTTTCCTAAATATTGAAATCTTCTTTGAGCACCTTTGTATTTACTTAAACCATTCTTTATATCATATTTATCAATTCCAAATTCATCACATAGAGCAATACAAGAAAGAGCATTTAAAACATTGTGTTTTCCAGGAACAGATAATTTCATCGTTTTATAAAATACATTATTATGATAAACATCAAAAGAAGGAAATCCATTTCTATCATAAGAAATATTTTTAGCTATAAAATTAGCATTTGAACTATTTAAACCAAAAGTTATAGTTTTTGCCTTTGTATACTGCGATAAATGTTTACAATTAATATCATCACAGTTGTATACTAAAATACCATCATCAGGCAAAAGTTTAATATAATTTATAAAAGCCTCTTTTAAGTTATCAAGAGATTTGTAATAATCTAAATGGTCATTGTCAATATTTAAAATTATTTCAGCTTTAGGTGAGAATTCTAAGAAACTTTCAGAATATTCACAAGCCTCTAATATAAAATATTCACTATTACCAACTCTATAATTTCCATTAATAGAATCTAAAACTGCACCAATTTGTATAGTAGGATCGAGATGGGCTTCCAAAAAGCACATTGACACCATAGAAGTTGTAGTTGACTTTCCATGTGTACCTGAAACACAAATAGTATTTCTAAAGGCTTTAGTAATTGCACCAAGAAAATCTTTCCTTTCAACTGTAGGAATTCCAAGTTCTTCTGCTCTCACAAGCTCAGGGTCCATTTGTGAAATTGCAGCGGAGTAAACAACTAAATCATAATCTTTGATTCTTTCTGGATCGTGACCAATTGTTACTGGAATACCACTTTCTCTTAATTTATCGGTGATTTCAGAACTTGATATATCAGAACCGGCAACATTGAAATCCCAATTCTTTAGAATTTCAGAAATCCCACTCATGCTAGCACCACCGATTCCAATCATATAAATATTTTTATATCTTTTTAATTCTTGTATATTTGCCAAAAATGTCATCTCCTATTCCATAAGTGTATTTTTTATATTGTATGCGACTTCATTATAATACAGAACATAAAAAAAAACAAGCTATTTGAACTAGATAAAAAAAATAATTTGGCAAATTGTAACTTTTTTGTAAAAATAAGAAGGAAAAAAAGAAAATATAGCGAATAAAATAGTAGTACATAAAATTTAATCTGTATGTACAAAACAAAACTTTGGAAGGAGAACATAAAACAATGGAAATAACAGATGTAAGATTAAGAAAAGTAAATACAGAGAACAGATTAAAAGCTGTTGCTTCTGTAACATTCGATAATGAATTCGTTGTTCACGAAATAAAAGTTATCGAAAATCCTGAAGGAGTATTATTTATTGCTATGCCTAGCAAGAAAATCAAAAGTACAGGAGAGCATAAAGATATAGCTCACCCAATCAATCCTGCTACTAGAGAAAAAATTCAAAAGGCAATATTAGAAGTATACAATAATACCCCTGAACCTGAAGCTAAACCTGAATCAGAAGCTCCAGTTTCAGAAGAATAATAGATAAATCATTGTTCAAAAATATGCTGACGATGTAATAGTGTACACTTTACAATGTCGTCAGCATATTATTTTGGCTATAGTTATTATAAATAATAAAAAATAAGCATAAAATTAATTAAAAAATGCGATATAACAGAAAAAACTAAAAATGGATAAAACAATATAAAAGGAGGAGAAACAATGCTTAATATTTTCAAGGCAATAATTTTTGGAATAGTGGAAGGAATAACGGAGTGGTTGCCAATCAGTAGTACAGGGCATTTAATATTAGTACAAAGCTTTATGAAATTTCAAGATTTATCCGAAGGATTTTGGGATATGTTTGAAGTAGTAATTCAATTAGGAGCAATTTTAGCAGTCGTAATCTTATATTTTAAATCAATTTGGCCAATAAAAAAAGTAACTAGTGGAGAAAAGAAACTAATACTAAGTAAAGATATTTTAAAATTATGGGGAAAAATCATTGTTTCTTGTTTGCCTGCAATATTGATTGTTCTATTAGGAATTGATGATTTCGCAGATGAACACTTTTATAATCCGACTTGTATATCAATAATGTTAATAGTAGTTGGTATAGCATTTATAATAATTGAAAAAATGAAAAAGAGAGAGCCAAAGGTAACAGATATAAATGAATTGACATACAAACAAGCAATAATAATAGGATTATTCCAATTAATAGCAGCTATTTTGCCAGGAACTTCTCGTTCTGGAGCAACAATAATAGGAGCGCTACTTATTGGAATTTCAAGGACAGTTGCAGCAGAATATACATTTTATCTAGCAATTCCTGCAATGGCAGGAGCAAGCCTTTTAAAAATTTTGGATTTTGGATTTAATTTCACAGGGGCAGAATTAGCTGTATTATTGACTGGAACAATAGTATCACTATTAATATCAATGTTAATAATCAAATTCTTGATGAACTATGTAAAAAAACACGACTTTACAGTTTTTGGATATTATAGAATTGCTTTAGGAATTGTTGTAATAGCTTTACTCCTAATGGGAGTAATATCATAAAATATTTCGTGTAAATACGAAAATGTAAACAAAATGGAAAATAAATGAAAGTTCAATATAAGTAATAAAGAGTGGACGAATGAATAAACTTAAAGCAAAAAGGTGATTTATGAATTATATTGAAATTATTTTAATCAGTATAGGGTTAGCAATGGACGCCTTTACAGTTGCAATATGTAAGGGCTTAGCAATGAAACATGGTAGTACAAAAAAGGGAGTGATTGTAGCTCTATATTTTGGAATATTTCAGGCACTTATGCCTTTCTTAGGATATGTTCTAGGAATTAAATTTGAAAAAATAGTAGACTCTTTAGATCATTGGATAGCATGTGTGTTACTAGTATCAATTGGTATTAGTATGATAAAAGAATCAATAAAACAAGGAAACGATGATATTAGTGACGATGTTGGCTTTAAAACGATGATAGTTTTAGCAATAGCAACAAGCATAGACGCATTAGCAGTAGGTGTTTCATTTGCATTCTTGAAGGTAAAAATCTTATCGTCTCTTATATTCATTGGAATAATTACTTTTTGTATGTCATTTATAGGAGTAAAAATAGGAAATAAATTTGGCGATAAACTAAAAAATAAATCTGAAATATTAGGTGGTATTATTTTAATACTCATGGGAATAAAAATATTATTAGACCATCTTTGTTCAACTCTTGATTTTTAAGAAAAAATATGGTAATATAATATTGTTATATGAAAATCTAATAACAAAGCAAAGTAAGCAAATGAGTAGCATATTAAAGAGAGGTGTGTAAGCTGGAAAACACTATATGTCATTTGCCCAAATTTCACTTTGTTAGAGTCTTTTTGAAAATAAGTAGAAAAGAACGGTAGCGCGTTATAGCTATATGAGGCTAATTAATATAATTAGCGAAATTAGGTGGTACAGAGAAACTAATAGCAGTTATCTCCCTATAAAGGGGATAACTGTTTTTTGTAGCTAAAAAGGTTTATGAGTAAAACCCAAAACTCAAATATACATTTATAAGGGAATAGGAAAATGGAAGAAAAAATAAGTAAGATTAAAGAGGAAGCATTAAAAGAAATTGAAAATGCAAATGACTTAAAAAATTTAGAAGATTTAAAAGTAAAATACTTAGGAAAAAAAGGAGAATTAACAGAGCTTCTAAAAATGATGGGAAAGCTTTCACCAGAAGAAAGACCTAAAATGGGAAGTTTGGTAAACACCGCAAAAAAAGAATTAGAAGAAAAAATTAAAAATAAAGAGGAATCATTAAAACAACAAGAACTTGCAAAAAAACTAGAATCAGAAAGAATAGATGTAACTTTACCAGCCAGCAAACAAAGGAGAGGAAGCAAACATCCATTAAATAGAGTAATTGAAGAAATTGAAGATTTATTTGTTTCAATGGGATACGATGTAGTATCAGGACCAGAATTAGAAACAGACGAATATTGTTTTGAAAGATTAAACTTGCCAAAAGGACATCCAGCAAGAGATATGCAAGACAGTTTTTATATCACTACAGAATATTTACTAAGAACTCAAACCTCAGCAGTTCAAGCAAGAGCAATGATGGCAAATAAAGAAAAAACACCAATTAGAATAATAGTACCGGGAAAAACTTATAGAAGAGAAGACGATGCAACACACTCACACCAATTCAATCAAGTT
This sequence comes from uncultured Clostridia bacterium, assembly GCA_947627825.1. The sequence goes on along the minus strand of CANQXO010000038.1, from coordinate 4,737 downwards.
GAAGGTTTAGTTGTAGATGAAAAAATCTCTTTTGCAGACTTAAAAGGAACTTTGGAAATATTTATGAAACATATGCTAGGAGAAAACACAAAACTTAGATTTAGACCAAGTTACTTCCCATTTACAGAACCATCTTATGAAGTAGATGTAAGCTGTTTTAAATGCGGAGGAAAAGGTTGCAATTTGTGTAAACAAACCGGATGGATAGAATTACTAGGAGCAGGAATTGTACATCCAAATGTTTTAAAAATGAACGGCTACAATCCAGAAAAATATAGTGGATTTGCATTTGGCACAGGTTTAGATAGACTAGCAATGTTCAAATACGGAATTACAGACATAAGACTTTTATATGCAAACGACATAAGATTTTTAAATCAATTTGATAGGAAAGATTAAATAAAATCATTCCTCAGCATGGCAGCTTCGAGGATTTGCAAAGCAAATCATTGAAGTGCCGATTCTGAGCGAAGCGAAGAAAGGAATTAAAAAGATGATTTTAAGTACAAATTTTTTAAAAGATTATTTAGATTTAGGCGATGTAGATGTTCACGAATTAGCCGAAAAAATGACAGCACTAGGAAATGAATACGATTATGCGGGAAACTTTGTTAATACAGGAAAATTAGTAATTGGTGAAGTTCTTGAATGTGAAATGCATCCAGACTCTGACCATTTACATGTATGTAAAGTAAATGTAGGAGATAAAATACTACAAATAGTTTGTGGAGCGCCAAATGTTCGTAAAGGTTTAAAAGTAATAGTTGCATTAGACGGAACAATTCTTCCAGGTGGAGAAATAAAAAAATCAAACATAAGAGGACAAGAATCTAATGGAATGTTATGCTCTATCGCAGAACTTGGAATTGATAGCAAATTCTTAAAAGAAGAAGATAAGGCAGGAATACATGAATTACCACAAGATGCAAAAGTTGGAGAAGACGCAATAAAATACATGGGCTGGGAAGATGGAGTAATAGACTTTGACTTAACAGCAAATAGAGGAGATTTGCTAAGCATTTTAGGAATGGCTTATGAAGTTGGAGCAATTTATGACAAGAAAGTAAAAGACATAGACTTATCACATAAAGAAGGAAACGATTTAAAATTTGATGTATCAGTTAAAACTGAAAATTGTAATTTATTCTTAGCAAAAAAAGTTGAAAATATCACAATAAAAGAAAGCCCAGCAGAAATGAAAGAAAAGCTTATGGCATCTGGAATAAGACCAATTAATATCGTCGTTGATATAAGCAATTTTGTCATGTTAGAAACAGGACAGCCTTTACACTTCTACGATGCAGACAAACTACAAGGTTTGCTTGAAGTAAGAATGGCAGAAAAAAATGAAAAATTAACAACACTTGACGGAAAAGAAAGAATGTTATCAAAAGATGACATAGTTATATCTGATGGAAAAAAAGCAATTGGACTAGCAGGAGTAATGGGAGGATTAGAAACAGAAATAACAGAAAATACAAAAAATGTAATAATAGAATCTGCAATATTTGACAATGTAAAAATTAGAAGAACATCAAACAAAATATTAAGAAGCGAAGCAAGTAACAGATTTGAAAAAGGACTAGACCCTAACAGAACATATATGGCAATAGAAAGAGCATGTCATTTGCTTGAAAAATATGCAGAAGGAACAACTTGCAAAGGAATGGCAAGTTTTGATAAAGCAGATAAAGAAGAAAAGAAAATAGACATTACAGTAAAAAATATAAACGATATTTTAGGAACAAACATATCAGAAAAAGAAATAATAGAAATATTTAAAAAATTAGACTTTAAAGCAGAAAGTAAAGATGGTGAAACAATAACTGTCCTAGTTCCAACCAGAAGAATAGATATTTCAATAAAAGAAGATTTAATCGAAGAAGTTGGAAGAATTTACGGAGTAGATGTTGTTGAAGGAAGAACAATGCTTCTACCAGTAAAAAAAGGAAGCTATGACAAAACAACAAGAGAAATAAGAAATAAAATGGTCAACTTGGGACTTAATGAAACTTTATCTTATGCACTTGTAAGCAATGAAGATGGAGATAAATTCACCTTAAAAAATAAAGAAAGCATTAAAATCCTATCACCTCTAACAGAAGAAAGAAGCACTTTAAGACAAAGTTTAATAACATCACTATACAGAATTTATGAATACAATAAAGCACACGATATGCAAGATATAGCATTATTTGAAATAGGAAAAACATTCTATAAAAAAGACGAAGAAAATCTTGTTGAAGAAAATAAATTAGCATGTCTTATGACAGGAGATTATGATTTAGGACTTCAAGTAAAGAAAGTTGACTTCTATGTAATTAAAGGAATTGCAGAAGAAATGTTAGACTATCTAGGATATAATGGAAGATACAGCTTTATAGGTGATGGAAAAATGCCAGCAGATATGCATCCGGGAAAAACAGCTTTAATATCAGTTAATGGAAGTACAGTTGGAATGGTAGGAAGAATTAGCCCAGCAATATGTAAAGATGAAGTTTATGTAATGGAAATTAATTTAGACTTATTACTTTCAAAACAAGTAGGCAAAATGAAGTATAAAGAAATATCAAAATTCCCAACAGTAAAAAAGGACATCGCAATATTAGTTGACAGTAACATTCCAGCTCAAGAACTTCAAAAAGCAATAAAAAATGGAGGCGGAAAATTACTTCAAAATTCAAAAGTATTTGATGTATACACTGGAAAAGGAATACCAGAAGGAAAGAAATCAATAGCATTTTCAATAGAACTTGGAGATAACACAAAAACATTAACAGATGAAATAATTAATGAAACAATGAATAAAATTACTCAAAATTTGAATACTAAGTTTAAAGCAGAATTAAGAAGTTAGAAAGGAAAAAACGCAAATGAAGGAAATTGGAAATAATATTTTTTATGTAGGTATAAATGACAACGATATAGATTTATTTGAAAATGTATATCCTATGCCATACGGAGTATCATATAATAGTTATTTAATTAAAGACGAGAAAGTAACTTTACTTGATACTGTTGATGTAAGAAAATCAGATGAATGGTTAAAAAATTTAGATGAAGCATTAGGAGGAAAAGAAATTGATTATCTAGTAGTTTCCCATGTAGAACCTGACCACTCATCAAATATACAAGCAATAACAGAAAAATTTCCAAATGTAACACTAGTAGGAAATCAAAAAACATTTACTTTCTTATCACAATTTTTTGATATAAACCCTAATGTAAAAAAATTAGAAGTAAAAGAAGGAGTTGTACTAGATATAGGAGAACATAAATTACAATTCTTTATGGCTCCAATGGTACATTGGCCAGAAGTTATGTGCACCTATGAACAAACAGAAAAAATAATATTTTCAGCAGATGCTTTTGGTAAATTTGGAGTAGTAGATGAAAACAAAATATATCAAGAAAACGAAGAAGAATGGCTACCAGAAGCAAGAAGATATTATATAAATATAGTAGGAAAATATGGTATGCAAGTTCAGGGTTTATTAAAAAAATTATCTAACCTAGAAATAAAACAAATTTGCCCATTGCATGGACCAATATTAAATAACAATTTAAGCTTTTATATTGAAAAATATAATACTTGGAGTTCTTACAAACCAGAAGAACAAGGTACTTTAATAGCATTTGCATCAATACATGGAAACACGAAAAAAGTAGCTAAAAAAGTTTATGACTTAATAAAAGAAAAAGAAAATAACATTAAGGCAATGGATTTATCAAGATGTGATGTTTATGAAGCGGTGGCAGAAGCTTTCAAATATGACAAAATGGTAGTGTTGTCATCAAGCTATAATGCAGGATTATTCACACCAATGGAAGAATTTTTAAACTTGTTAAAAACAAAATGTTATCAAAACAGAAAAGTAGCAATAGTTGAAAATGGCTCATGGGCTCCATCAGCTGGAATGTGTATGAGAGCAGCATTTTTAGATATGAAAAATATAACAGTAGCCACAGATGTAGTAACAATAAAATCTAGCATGAAAGAAGAAGATATCCCAAAACTTGAAAACTTAGTGGAAAAACTACTTAAAAAAGAATAAAAATGAGAAAAAATAATACTAAAAAATTTCTTTAAGTTAATTACTTAAAGAAATGATTATAAAACAATTATAACAATAAATACTTGAAATATCAATAAAAAAAGTAATTAACAAAAAAATAATTGAAAAATAATTATTCAAATTTTGTTCTCCTTAAAAAGCTTGTAACTGTTTAGTACAAATAGTTACAAGCTTTTTTAATTTTTCTTTAAGTAATTAACTTAAAGAAAAATGCAAAGGAGCTTGAAACTATGAAAAACAAAGGAATAACACTAGTTGCACTAGTAGTAACAATAATAATTATGTTAATTTTAGCAGGAGTAACGCTAAGATTATCTTTGGGAGATAATGGATTATTTAAGATGGCAAAAAATTCGGTAAAAGCATATGAGGAATCAGCAGGAAAAGAAGAAGACGGATTAGATAAAATAATGGATGAATTAAATCATCTAAATCCAGAAGACGCCGGAAAAGAAGTAGAAGTACCAAAGAAAGAAAAAGATAATTGGGACTTAGCAAAAGTAACGCCAACAGCAGATGGAAAAGGAAATACAATACCAGTACCAAAAGGATTTTATTATGCAGGAGGAAATCTAGATACAGGATTTGTAATCTCAAGTGCAAGTGGAGACGACTTAAATAATAGTAAAGGAGGCAATCAATTTGTGTGGATACCATGTAC
>CANQXO010000037.1 GCA_947627825.1 uncultured Clostridia bacterium | reverse complement strand
ACATTACAGAACATGTTAGACTAGATGATATGAGAAAAGAATTTGTTGCAGATGTTTCACATGAATTAAAAACTCCACTAACTTCAATAAAAGGTTTTTCAGAAACACTACTAGAAGGAGACTGTGATAAAGAAACAGAAAAACATTTTTTGGGAATAATAAATGATAATGCAGATAGAATGGAAAAATTAGTACAAGATTTGCTTATATTATCTAAATATGATAATGCAAGAGAGAAAAGCAAAGTCACCGAATTTGACCTAGGAGAGCTAGCTAAAAAATGTAGTGAAAAGTTTGAAATAGAAGTAAAAAAGAGAAAACAAGACATGGAATGTTTTGTTACAGCAGATGTACCACCTGTTGAGGCTGATAAAGATGGAATAGAAAGAGTAATAATAAATATAATAAGTAATAGTGTAAAATATACTCCAGATGGTGGAAAAATATCAATTTATGTAGGTTTCGTACATAATGATGCATATATAAAAATTAAAGACAGTGGAATTGGAATTCCAAAGGAAGATATAGATAAAATATTTGAAAGATTCTACAGAGTAGATAAAGCAAGGTCAAGACAACTTGGAGGAACAGGTTTAGGACTTTCAATTGCTAAAGAAATAATTGAGCAAAATAAAGGAAGTATTAATGTAAAAAGTACACTAGGAAAGGGAACAGAAGTTGTAATCAGAATTCCAGTTAAAGAAAGAAACCATTAAATTTGTTGCAAGAGAAAAAGATTGTTAATTTTTTGAAAGTGCAAGAAAGGAACCATAAACAATGGAAGAAGAAAATAAAGAAAAATCAACTGAAAGACCAGAAGATGAAGATAATAAAAATAACATATATAAAAGTAGGGTAAAGAATATGTTAGAATGGGTGTATTGTGTAGTAATTGCAGTTATAATTGCATTACTTATAAAATATTATATAGGAACTCCAACAGTAGTAAAAATGAGTTCAATGTATCCTACGCTTGTTCAAAACGATAGATTGATTTTAAGCAGAATAGATAAAACAGCTAAAAGGTTACCAGAAAGAGGAGATATAATAACTTTTGAAGCTCCATCAATAGCGTTAGAAGAAGATTATGAAAGTCCAAAAGCACATTATGATTATGAGCCAAAAGGATTATGGAATAAATTTGTCTATTATGTACTAGAAATTAATAAGACTAGTTATATAAAAAGAGTAATAGGACTTCCAGGTGAACACATTGAAATAAAAGATGATAAAGTATATATAAATGGAGAGGAACTTAAAGAAAGTTATCTAAACCCAAGTGTAAAAACTCCAGCAACTGGACCATGTAGAGATTTTATTGTTCCAGAAAATTATGTATTTGCTATGGGTGATAATAGACCAAATTCAAAAGATTGTAGAGAACTTGGCTGTATTCCATTAGAAAAAATAGAAAGTAAAGTAGTATTAAGATTTTTCCCATTTAATAAGTTTGGAAAAGTAGAATAGTTAGTTGGAGGGAAGCTTGTTTGAAAATATAGTTGGAAATAATAAAATAAAAGAATTCTTAAAAACAGCAATACAAACAAAAAATGTTTCACATAGTTATATGTTTTTGGGAAAGTCAGGAGTTGGAAAAAAACTTTTTGCAAAAGACTTTGCCAAAAATGTACTGTGCTTAAATGTAGGAGAAACCGAAAAATGCAACTCTTGTATAAAGTTTGATGCAAGTTCTAATCCTGATTATACCGAAATTGCACCTGAAGGCAAATCAATTAAGGTAGAACAGATAAGAAAAATGCAAGAAAAAATTGCTGAAAAGCCTATAATATCAAGCAAAAAAGTGTATATAATAGACGAAGCAGATTGTATGAGTGAAGAAGCGCAAAACTGTTTATTAAAAACTTTAGAAGAACCTCCTCAATACGCAATAATTATTTTAATAGTATCAAATGAAAGTAAAATATTACCGACAATCAAATCAAGATGCCTAATTGTAAAATTTGAAAAATTAACTGACGATGAAATAAAACAAATAATGCCAAATTTAGATTCTGAATATATAAAATTACTTGAAGGCAGTATGGAAAATGCCGAGGACTTTGAAAAAAGAAAAGAACAATATAGAGCTTTAGAGAATATAGTAAATATTTTATCAAATGGAAGTTTAGTACAATTATTTACAGAATGTGATTTACTTTATGATAGTAAAGATGATATAATAAGTATATTAGAATACTTAAATATAATATTATTTGAAAAAAAATACATAAATTGTGTAGAAGTTGTGGAAAAAACAAAAAGAAAAATACTTGCTAATAATAATTATGATATGTGCATTGATTACTTATTAATGAATATATGGAAAGAAAGCAAAACAATTATACACTAAGATAGAGCTCATTGATGAAAGGAAGTATAAATGAAAAATATTGTAGGAGTTAGGTTTAGAAAGCCGGGAAAGATATATTTTTTTGACCCAGCTAATTTTGAACTAAAACTAGGAGACAGCGTAATAGTTGAAACCGTTATGGGAAAAGAACTAGGAACTGTTGCAGTTGTCAATCGAAAAGTAGATGAAAGCAAACAAAAAGAACCTTTTAAAAAGATAATAAAAAAAGCAGTGGAAGAAGACATAAAGCATGAACAAGAAAATCAAAAAAAAGAAAAAGAAGCTTTAGAAACTTGCAAGAAAAAAATAAAAGAGCATAAACTTGATATGGAACTAGTTGAAACTAGATATTTGTTTGACAATTCAAAATTGATATTTTACTTTACAGCAGAGGGCAGAGTAGACTTTAGAGACTTAGTAAAGGATTTAGCTTCTATATATAAAACAAGAATAGAATTAAGACAAATTGGAGTTAGAGACCAAATTAAAAGATTAGGTGGAAATGGAATCTGCGGAAGGGAATTATGCTGTTGTTCATTTTTAAATGATTTTGATTCTGTATCAATAAAAATGGCAAAAGAACAAAACTTATCACTAAATACTGCTAAAATAACAGGAAGTTGTGGAAGACTTATGTGTTGCTTAAAATATGAGCAAGATGTTTATGAAGACAAAATGAAAAAGTTACCTCATCCGGGAGCGATAGTAAAAACAGAAGAAGGGGAAGGTGTAGTTGAAACAGTAGAAGTTTTAAGAGAATTAATAAGAGTTAAATTTAAAGACGAAGAAGGTAACAATTATTTCAAAAAATTCAACGCTTCAGATATTAAAATAATTAAAGATAGCAAGAAAGACGAAAAAGAAGATGACCAAATTGACCCAGAGGAATTAAAAGAATTAGAAAAAATCGAACAAATGGATAAATACGATAAAAAGAATACAGACAAAGATGAAATATAAATAGAAAGGTGGTGAAATATATGGCATACAAAATTTCAGACGCTTGCGTACAATGTGGAGCTTGTGCAGCATCTTGCCCAGTACAATGTATTTCAGAAGGAAGCAATAAATATGAAATTGATTCTTCTAAATGCGTAGAATGTGGAGCATGTGCAGGTATATGTCCTGTTGGTGCACCTCAAAAAGACTAAAATAAACTATGCAATAAATTAGATAGGAATTTTACAAAAGATAAAATTCAACATTTAATTTTATTGCATATTTTTTAATTTAAGTTTATAGGTAAAACCTTACAAAAAACTAAAAAAGTTAAAGGAGTAAATAAAATGTTATATTTATTAATAGTAATAGCGGTTATAGTCTTAGCCTCAATCAGACAAATTAACGAGTATGAAAGAGGAGTATTGTTTTTATTTGGAAAGTTTAGAAAGCTTCTATCACCTGGATGGCATATTGTACTTCCTATATTTTTTTCATATAGAAAGGTAGATGTTAGAACTAAAACTGTTGATGTGCCAGAGCAAGAAGCAATTACAAAGGACAATGTATCTATCAAAATAAATGCTGTACTTTATTATAAAATATTTGATGCTTCAAAATCAGTTTTAGCAGTAGAAAACTTTAATTATGCAGTTAGTCAATTAGCACAAACAACAATGAGAAATATTGTAGGTTCAGTATCACTTGATGAATTATTATCAGAAAGAGATAAATTGAGCTCAGAAATATGCAAAATTGTTGATGAAGCAACAGACCCATGGGGAATAAAAGTAGAAAATGTTGAACTAAAAGATGTTGCTTTACCAGAAGAAATGAAAAGAGTTATCGCAAAAGTTGCTGAAGCTGAAAGAGAGAAACAAGCAGTTATAACAAAAGCAGCAGGAGAAGTTGAAGCTTCAAATAACTTAGCTCAAGCAGCACAAGTGTTAGGTCAAGCACCAGGAGCTTTACATTTAAGAACTTTAGCTACACTAAATGATTTAAGTAGTGACCAATCAAATACAGTAATTTTTGCTGTTCCAATTGAAGGATTAGAAGCATTAAAAGGAATAGCTAACAAGTAAAAACATGAGCAAAAAATTATTAATAACTGAAAAACCTTCAGTAGCAATGGAATTTGCAAAGGTCATAGGAGAAAATGGTCAAAGAAAAAATGGCTATATAGAGTCAAAAGATTGGATAATTACTTGGTGTGTTGGACATTTAGTAACTATGAGTTATCCAGAAAAATATGACGAAAACCTTAAGGTATGGAGATTAAACACCCTACCTTTTATTCCACATGAGTGGAAATATGAAGTAATAAAGGGTGTAGAAAAACAATATGAAATAATAAAAAGTCAAATAACTAGAGAAGATGTAGATACTATATATGTTGCAACCGACTCGGGAAGAGAAGGAGAATACATATATAGGCTAGTAGACCAAGAAATAAATGTTCAAGGAAAAGAAAAAAGACGAATCTGGATAGACTCTCAAACCGAAGAGGAGATAAAAAGAGGAATAAAGGAAGCAAAACTGTTATCAGAGTATGACAGTTTATCAGATAGTGCCTATCTAAGAGCAAAGGAAGACTATCTAATAGGCATAAATTTTTCAAGAATGTTATCTATAATTTATGGAAGAAGATTAGCAAAATCTATAGGAGAGGAAAAAGCTTCTATTTCAGTAGGTAGAGTAATGACTTGTGTTTTAGGTATGGTAGTTCAAAGAGAAAGAGAAATCAAAAATTTTGTAAAAACACCATTTTATAAAATTTCAGGAAATTTCCTTAAGCAAAATCAAAAAGAAAATACTTTAAGTGCAGAGTGGAAAGTAACAGAAAGCTCAAAAAGTTGGCAATCAACAAAACTATATAATGAGACAGGTTTCAAAAAGGAAAGTGATGCTAAAGAGTTTATTTTAAGTCTAAAAGATAAAAATGCAATTGTAGAGGAAGTAAAAAAATCTAAGCAAAAGGAAAATGCACCATTACTTTTTAATTTAGCAGAAGTACAAAATGAATGTACCAAAAGATTTAAAATAAAGCCTGACCAAACACTAGAAATTATCCAAAATTTATATGAGAAAAAGCTTGTAACTTATCCTAGAACTGATGCAAGAGTTCTTTCAACAGCAGTAGCAAAAGTAATTACAAACAATTTAAATGGAATAGCAAGAGGTTATAAAAATCAAGAAGTTCAAGAATTTATAAAGCAAATGAAAGAAGAAAAATATTCATGCAATCTTCTTAAAACAAAGTTTGTAAATGACAGCAAAATAACAGACCATTATGCAATTATTCCAACAGGACAAGGATATGAAAATTTTGATAAGTTACCTCAGTTGCATAAGGAAGTCTATAATTTAATAGTAAAAAGATTTTTAGCAATTTTCTATCCACCAGCAGAATATAACAAATTAAATATAACTATAAATGTAGATGGAGAAAAATTTTATGCAAATTCCAAAGTATGCATAAAAAGAGGGTATTTGGTCGTTTTAAAAGGACCAGAAACTAAAAAAGATATAACAGAAAAAAATAACAAATTAGATGAGAACGATGAGGAAATTGCTAATAAAAAAACTGAAAATGAAAAAGAAGATAATAAAACAATAGATTTTAATGTGAAAAAAGGCGAAGAATTAATAGTAGATAATTATGAAATAAAAGAATCAGAAACAACACCGCCAACAAGATATAATTCAGGTTCTATGATATTAGCAATGGAAAACGCAGGCAAATTAATAGAAGATGAAGAATTAAGAGAGCAAATTAAAGGTGCAGGAATAGGAACCAGTGCTACCAGAGCAGAAATAATAAAAAAATTAGAAAAAATAAAATACATTGAAATTAACATAAAAACACAAATTATAACTCCAACAAAAAAAGGAGAGTATATTTACGACATAGTACACACTTCAATGCCGGATATGCTAAACCCTAAGCTTACGGCTAGTTGGGAAAAAGGACTTGATATGGTCGCAAAAAAAGAAATTCCATCTAATGAGTTTATGACTAAGTTAGAGAGTTATATAAATAGTAAATTTGACAAATTAGTAATAAAGAATTAAAATATGTACTAGACATTTTTTTTATATTATGATATAAATTATTGCAAGGAATGGAGGTACAGTATCATAAATAAAGTAAAAAAATTAGTAGTAGGATTTAGAACAATTATAAAATTATTTGTAATACTAACAATCGCCGCATTAATTATAGTAGGAATTATAGAATTAGCATATAAACAAACATATAGCGTAAGCTTAAATGGTGAAATTATTGGATATACAAGAGATAAAATAAACTTACAAAAAAGAATAAACGATTATATCTCATCAGGAAATGGTGAAGATGTTGCATTTGTTGAAGTAAAAGAATTACCAACATATACAGCTTGTTTATTAAAAAGAAATGTAGAAACAAACGATGATGAAATATATGAAAAAGTTACTTCAGCAGGAACACCATATTATAAGTTCTATGCAGTAACAGATGAAAATACAGAAAAAGTCTATTTACAATCATTTCAAGATGCGGAAGAAGTAGTAAATCAATTAAAAGCAAAAAATAGTGCAAATGCAAATGACCTAGGGATTATTGAAAAGTACGAGCTAGCTAAGGCTGAGTTTAAAGAAGTAAGTACATGTGTAGATGAATTATACGAAAAAAAGGTTACTTATTATAGTCCATATAGAAATATAGGAACTCAAATAATAAGTGAAGCTAGTGTCCCTACGGATTTGGGAGTTTCGCTAATTAGACCTATTAGTGGAGTTATAACTTCTAGATATGGAATAAGAACTAGGGATAATCACAAAGGTTTGGACATAGCAGCACCAAAAGGAACAGCAATTAAAGCAGCATGTGGAGGTACAGTTATATTTTCAGGAAATGGTGCTGGAAATGGATATTCAGGATATGGAAATGTTGTTGTTGTGAGATGTACAAGTAATCTAGTTATTCTTTATGGTCACTGTAGTGAAGTAAACTGTAGAACTGGAGAACAAGTTGCACAAGGACAAATAATTGCAAAGGTAGGTTCAACTGGAATATCAACAGGAAACCATTTACACTTTGAAATGAGATATAATGGCACAGCCATTAATCCACAAAATTACTTATATAATTAAAATAATATGCCTCTTTATTGTTAGACAAAAGTTTAACAATAAGGGGCATTTTTGAATTTTTAGAATTAATCAATTTTTATAAACTCTTTAACGCAACTTTTATAAATTCTTTAATGCAATGTTTATAAATTTTCTAACGCATTTTTTGCATTTTGCATTTGTTTAGGTGTTGCCTTGTCTGTAGGCATATAATATCCACTAGCAGAAGCAATTTTAAAAAGTTCATAATGAAAACTTTCAATATTATCTCTAAGCTGTTTTAGAGTTTGCCTAAGCTCAATATTTTCTGCTTCAACAATTGCTTTCTGATAGCAAGAAAGTTTAAATTTTAATTCTTCTAAAATATCATTAACCATTGTTTTCTCGTCCATAATAATCCCCTTTTTTAATTATTAAGAAAAGTCATAAGAGTTTCCTTTTCGTTCAAACTATCCTGTGCAATTTTGTTAAAAATTTGCTTTATTTGAGAATTAGAAACTGCATTAGCATAAGCAGTAAGTTTAATATTACTTGAATTTGCAGATTGAATAAAATGTTTTAAATTGTGTAATTCAATTTGACTCAAATTTGCCATAACTCAATTTCCTCCCTTTTAAAATATTTTTTGTAAAATAATTAAATTTATACAAAAATAAGACTAAATAACCAAAATTATAATTATTCATTTTATAATAAAGCTGATATAATGATTAATTACATAAAAATCTAGATATAATCATTAATTTTAATAACAAAATGAAAAGTGTTGCATAAACTATAATATAGTGGAGGAAAAGTCGATGGCAAAAATAAAAGTTTATAATAACGATACTAATCGTATGGAAACATATTATAGAGGAGAGGCAGAAGCAATGCCTTATGTAACAAATAGAACCTTAACAGTAAGAGAGTTTAGAGGTTCAAGTAAAAGCCCAACTCTTTGGACAGAAAAAAGAGCAATGACAGCTTGGAATAGTCAAAGATATATTTTTGGAGGACCTATTCCAGTAGGATTTGCCTTTAAAAGACCTTGGGAAGGAGGACACGGAACTTTTTCACAACATTATGCAGGATTAGCATTTGAAGCAGGTCAAACACTAAATGATAATACTAGAAATAGTTTGTATAACAGTGCAAAAAATTCTGGGGTTTGGTCGTTCGTAGAACCTAAAGTATTAACTCCAACATGGGTGCATTTTGATAAAAGGAGGGGAAATCCAGCTTGCTCAACAGGAGGATATCCACAAATAGCTTATGGCTCAAGAGGAGCTTATATTTTGATTGCACAAGATGATTTAAATACACTAGGCTTTGAAACTGGTGGGTTAGATGGAATATTTGGAACTAAAACACAAAATGCAGTAAGAAGATATCAACAAAGAGAAGGCTTAGCAGTAGATGGAATAATAGGTTGCAACACTTGGAGGTCTTTGCAAGAAGATGTAATAGGAACAGGCAGAACAAGTACCACAATAGATTAAATCAAAAAAGTGTTATAAAATAATTAAAAAATCGTTATAAAACTATTGACAAGCTTTAAAAAATTTTATATAATATTATGAGTATATTTTGTACGAATAAAATCTAGAGGGCTAATAGATGATAAATTCGGTAATCGTGAAATAATTGAAAATAATAGAAAAAGGTAAAATCGATTAATAAAATCGGTTTACCTTTTTTTGCCTTTTGATTTTATTTATGTAAATTCTATAAAAAGAGGAATTGCTTGCAATGCTTTTATAAAATCTAATTTAAAAGCAGGGATGGAAATTTTATAAAAAAATGTAAGTTAAGAAGGACTTTTTACAGAAAATATACACCTTCAAATCTGCTTAAATGTAAATTTATAAGGAGGTATTACTTTGGTAGAAGTAAAAGATGTAAAGCACGACAAAACTACTCGTAAATCTTTCTCAAAAATAGGTGATTTTATTGAAATGCCTAACTTAATTAAAGTACAGAAAGATTCTTACAATTGGTTTATCGAGGAAGGATTAGGAGAAGTTTTAAGAGAGGTTTCTCCAATAGTAGATTATTCAGAAAATCTAGTATTAGAATTCCTAGACTACCACATGGATGAAAAAACGAAATACACAGTAGAAGAAGCTAAAGAAAGAGATGCTACATACTCAACTAAATTACATGTAAAAGTTAGATTATTTAACAGAGAAACAGGGGAAATTAAAGAGCAGGAGATATACCTTGGAGACTTCCCTATTATGACTGACACAGGCACATTTATTATTAATGGTGCAGAAAGAGTTGTAGTCAGCCAATTAGTTCGTTCACCAAGTTGTTATTATGCAGAAAGCCTAGATACTAAAACAGGTAAAAAGCTATTCACATCAACAGTTATGCCACTTAGAGGAGCATGGCTAGAGTACGAAACTGATAATAACGACATATTCTATGTAAGAGTTGATAGAACTAGAAAAATACCAATAACAACTTTATTAAGAACAATAGGAATTGAAAGTGATGACCAAATATTAGCCCTATTTGGTGATGAACAATTGTTGAAAGCAACAATAGAAAAAGATCCTATTAAAACAATGAACGACTCAATCGTAGAAATTTATAAAAAATTAAGACCAGGTGAATTACCAACAGTTGAAGCTGCCAGAACTCTATTTGACAGATTATTTTTCGACCCAAAGAGATATGACTTGGCAAAGGTTGGAAGACATAAGTTTAATGATAAACTATGTTTAGCAGACAGAATTACAGGACAAATTTCTGCAGATACAATTTCAAATCCTGAAACTGGCGAAATAATCGTAGATAAGGATGAAGAAATTACAGAATCATTAGCATGGGAAATTCAAAACGCAGGAATTAACAGCGTATATATCAAATGTGGAGAAAGCAAAATCACAGTTATAGGAAACGGAACAGTTGATATAACTAAATTTGTTGACATTGATATAAGCGATTTAAAAATTAAAGAATTAGTAAATTATCTAGCATTAAAAGATATATTAGAAAAAACACCAAAAGAAAAACTACATGATGAATTAAAAAATAGAAAAGATGAATTAGTACCAAAAAATATTACAAACGAGGATATTATTGGTTCTATTAGTTATTTACTAAATCTATATCATGGATTAGGAAAAATAGATGATATAGACCATTTAGGAAATAGAAGAATTAGATGCGTTGGAGAATTATTACAAAATCAATTTAGAATTGGTTTAGCAAGATTAGAAAGAGTTGTTCGTGAAAGAATGACAATTCAAGACTTAGACTCAATTACTCCACAAGCATTAATCAATACAAAGCCAATTTCATCTGCAATTAGAGAATTCTTTGGAAGCTCTCAATTATCACAATTCATGGACCAAACAAACCCATTATCTGAGCTTACACATAAAAGAAGAATTTCAGCATTAGGACCTGGAGGTTTAACTAGAGAAAGAGCAGGCTTTGAAGTTAGAGATATTCACTATACTCACTATGGAAGACTTTGCCCAGTAGAATCACCAGAAGGACCAAATATTGGACTTATATCAGCACTATGTTCTTTTGCTAGAATAAATGAATATGGATTTATCGAAACACCTTATAGAAAAATTGATAAGAAAACAGGAAAAATTACTGACCAAGTAGACTATTTATCAGCTGATAAAGAAGATAAATACACTATAGGTCAAGCAACAGAGCCAATTGACAAGAACGGTAAATTTGTAAATAAAAAGATAAAAGTAAGACAAGTTACAGAATTTAAAGAAGTACCAGCAAATCAAGTTGACTACATTGAAGTTTCACCAAAAGAACTTGTTTCAGTAGCTGCAGCCATGATACCTTTCTTAGAGCACGATGATGTTAAGCGTTCTCTAATGGGTTCAAACATGCAAAGACAAGCAGTTCCACTTCTAAGGCCAGAAGCACCAATAGTAGGAACTGGTATGGAATACAGAGCAGCAAAAGACTCTGGAATTACAGTAGTTGCTAAGGAAGACGGTATTGTAAATAAAGTTACTGGTGATGAAATTGAAATTAGAAATAAGAAAAATGAAATTACTAAGTACAGATTATTAAAATTCAAGAGAACTAACGGTGGAACATGTATCAATCAAAGACCTATTGTAGAAGTAGGCGAAAAGGTAAAAGAGGGCCAAACAATAGCTGATGGACCTGCTACACAAGGTGGAGAAATGGCACTTGGAAGAAATGCCCTTATAGCTTTCTCAACTTGGGAAGGTTATAACTTTGAGGATGCTATCTTGCTTAGTGAAAGACTAGTAAAAGAAGATGTTTATACATCAATTCATATTGAAGAATATAACTGCGAATGTCGTGATACAAAATTAGGACCAGAAGAAATTACTCGTGATATACCAAATGTTGGTGAAGATGTTTTAAAAGACCTAGATGAAGACGGTATCATAAGAATAGGTGCAGAAGTAAGGTCTGGAGATATCTTAGTTGGTAAA
>CANQXO010000036.1 GCA_947627825.1 uncultured Clostridia bacterium | reverse complement strand
CACATTGTACCTCTTCTTTAGAAGAAGCTGTTACTAGTGATAAATAAATATTATAACAGGGGAAATTTAAATACCTTATGAAAAACATTATTTCATAAGGTATTTTTTTGATATATTTTTAAATGGTGTTAACAATTTTCGAAATTACTCTTCTTTTTTGTAATATTCCAATAGTTTTTCTTCACCTTCTATTGCCTTTTCTTCTACAGTATATTGTATTTCTTCTCCTGTTTCTTCATCATATTTTGGTAAATTTGTAAATATGTATGTCCAATTATTTTCTGTTCCTATTACTTCTCTTCTTACTTCTTGTTCCCCATTCTTTAAAATTATTTGTATTTTGCTTGGTCTTTCATCTATATTTGTTCCATGATGCCATGTTTTAGTTACTTTTATATTCTTTACATATTGAGTTTGTGTTTCATATGTTACATCTTCTGTTGTTTCAAATTGCTCTGTTGCATCTAAATATATACTTCCTTTTACTGTATTTGTAATAATTGTTTCATTTATATTTACACCTTCAAAGATTACAATTATATCTTTTTCTATGTTTATTATTCTTTCCTCTTCTGCTTTATCTATTGCACCTTCTTTATATGTCCATGTTATTGTTCTTGCATCTGCATTATATTGTCCTCCATTTAGCATTTCTTCTAACCAATTTTCTGCTTGACTATCTGGATGCACTTTACTATATGCTTCTTGCATTTTTTCTTCATCCAGTTTATATGGTAATGTATCTGTTATTGTTATTTCTACATTTCCTATATAATTTTCTACACTTGCTGTATATTTTATTTTATAATTTATTTCTTCATCTTTTGAAGTTATTATTTGTGTTCCATTTTTTGTTATACTTTGTGTTATTCCAACACCGTTTTCTATATAATAGTAATTTACATGTATTGGTAGCTTTGTCATTGTTCCACTGCTATTTGCAGGTTCTTCATATAATTTATATTTGCTTGGTATATTTTTTAATACACTAGTTCCATATATATCTCCTATTGTTCCTGTAATCCTTTGCTCTGGTGCTTCTGTTCCATCTGCTAAATGTACTTTATTTGTTGTACGTGGCTCTTCCAAGCTTTCATCATAGATATAATGATTTACTATAACTTCTGCTGGAATTTTTTCGAATTCCACTTCTATTTCTTGATTTTGTGTTATATTGTTTATTCTATTTAAGGTTACTGCTCCTGTTTTTTCATCTACTGTATATTGACCTTCTTCTACTTGTACTCCATTTATTTTTATACTCTTTAATTTCTTTCCATTTACTTCTACATCTTTTACTTGATAATTTTCTTCTGGTGTTGCTATTATATCTCTTGTATTACTTTCTCCATGTTCTACTGTTTCATATGGTGTATCCTTTTCTCCTAAAATACTTCCTCCTGCCACTTGCTTTGGTTCTCCTAAAGAATCTGTCTCCTCATGTAGTTTTACTTTTGTTGTTATTTCATATGTTTTTAATCTATATTCGTATGTTACTTCAACTTCAGGATATTGATATTCCCCACTTGCATTTGATGGTGTATTTACTAATTTATATTTTTCGCTTAATTCATCTTCACTTAATGCAGATGTATTATACTCTTGACCTTCCGTTCCTTGCGTTACTTTATCTTTAGCATTTGTTCCAGTTTTTAGCAGAACACCATTTGTCGTTCCTTCTGTGTAATGATGTACTGTTAATGGTATTTTTCTATCTGTATAATAATATGTTACTATTATCTCTCCCTGATCATTCATATTTTGAGGATCATATGTACCTTTCCAATTATCTGGAATTTTGCTTTCGACTAATGTATATTTATTTAAATCCGTCTTTGGCTTTGTTTCATATTCCTGATATTTTCCATCTGTTCGTTTTGATGTTCCATAATATATTTCATCATCCGCTACTGGAAATGCTTCAATATCGTCTACACCTGTTCCATCTTTATAATGATGTACTATTAATTTTGGTTTCTTTACATCCTCAAATATTATTTCATTTGTTTCTTCATTTTGCATTTCATATTCTTTTACATTTTGTTCTATTTCATATCCATCTGGAGATTCTATTTCTGTTATATCATATATTGGTGTAGGATCTGTTGGCAATGATAATATTGCCTGACCTAAATTATCTGTTGTTACTTCTGTTTTATATAAATGATCTCCGTTTAGTACTACTTTTATATCATTTATTGTAAATGTATCAGTTCCCCCATCTGTATTGGCATCTTTTTGATATATAAAATGTAAATAATACTCTGCTTCTCCATCTACTGTTGTTACATAGTTTTGTGCTGTTTTGTCTCCTGATATTTCTATAAAGTTATCATATATATCTACCTCTTCTGCTGACTGTGATATTACTGCATATCCATAGTCTCCATACTTTTCACTAGATATTTCTGCGTTTACTATTACATCATATTTTCCTTCATAGCCTGTTAAATTAATTTTCACATATGCTTGTGCTTGTGTATTTGCATATCCTTGATTGTTTGATACATATTTTGTAGTTGTTGTTTCGCCATTTTGCACCGTTTCTACATTAAAATTACAATTTTCTTGCTTTGTTTCATAGACTTTTACGCTATTTATTGTAAAGTTATCTGTTCCCCCATTTCCACTATTATTTCTTTGATATACAAAATGCAAATAGTACTTTGTACCACCTTCTAACATTACTGTATAATCTTTTGCTTGAATTTTGCCAGAAATTTCTTTTATAACAGTTGTTCCCTTATAAGAATTTTCTGGTCTATCGGTTGTATCTGTAATTACTGCAAATCCCGAAACAGCATATTCTTGAGATGAAATTTCTGCATTTACCACTAAAGCTACAGTTTGACCACTATATTCTTCTAAATTTATTGGCATATATGAACTTGCTATTGTATATTCTTCTGTATTTGTTGAAACATATTTTTTATCTTCACCCTCTATTTGTTGCTCTTCAAAATTGTATGATACTGAAGTTGCACTATACAATTTTATGCTATTTATAACTACTTTATCTTCCCCTACATCATCACTATAATTTTTATAATAACCTAAATGTAGATAATACTTTTGTCCTCCTTCTAATAACATTGATGTATAATCTTTAGATTGAACTTCACCTGATATATACATAAATCGTCCATCTTCATCCCAATCGTATGGCATATCTTCAGTTTGTGTTATTGTTACATAACCATAATCACCATATTCTTCACTTGACACTCTTGCATTTACCACTACTACATATTCTTTATTTTTATATTCATCAGTAGTTAAATCTATTTCAAAATATGAATGAGCTGTTGTATCGGTTAAATCTTTTTCACTATTACCTTCGTAATTTACACTGTTTGTTGGTTCATATGCGTGATTTTCATCTTGTACAAAATAGTATTCTGAACTTTCATGATTTTCATTAAATACATACTCTACTTCTTCTTGCTTTTCATTTAAATATTTAGGTCCGTTTCCAACCATCTCTTCAAGTGTTTGTTCTGATATTTCATTATTTTTATCTGGTACAGTATATTCTTTCTCATTTTGAACTATATTTTCTATTACATCTACAGGTTCTTCTCTTTGTTCTCTTTGCTCTATTCTAAATTTAGCACCCGCTAATGGTTTATCATCTTCGCCAACTTTCTTTATTGTAAATTTGCTATTTGGTTTAATATATGTTACTACTATATGTTTGTTTTCTTTTACATTTAATAATGGTAATAATTTATAACTTCCGTCTTGTTGTTTTTCATAATTTTCTGTTGTTTCTCCATTTATAGTTACTTTAGCCAAGTCATAGCCTTCTTGTGGTTTCATTATAATATACTCTTCTTCTTTTTCTCCATATGTTTCATCATATTTTACTGTTTTATATGGTCTTTTCCCTTCTCCTGTAATTTCTCCTCCTTTTTCTCCATTTACTTCTTCTACTTCTGTTGTTATTTTAAATTCTTTTAACTTATTTTCTACTGTTAATTCTTGTACCTCTGCTACTCCCATTTCTCCATATGCTTCTATTAATGAGGCTTTTTCTTTAATTAAATTAAATCCATATTCAGTTAATTCATTTTCAGATAATACCTTACCAACTAATATTTTTCCTCCATTTTCCTCTGCTACTGCATTAATGGTACAGTTTTCTATTATACGTATTTCCTCTTCAGGATTGAATGTTGTTTCTCCTTTCGAACTAAATGCTGTTACATATTCTACATCTAGTTTTTTTGAATACTTTATTATAACACCCTTTCCGCTAGCATATTCCTCTATATTCGCACCACCTTCTAATGTTACATTATCTATATTAATACATGCACCTGAAAAATTTCCTCCTACTATAAAGCCTCCATCGCTTGTTGAAGCAACGGAATTTAATTCTACGGTACCTCCAAAATAACGTTCCATTCCTGTTGCGACTTTTTTCACTTTTTCCAATTTACCACTTTTATTGTATTGAATGATAACTCCTCCGCTCATCAATAATTATATCATTTCCATATATATCTTGTATTAAAAAGTTACCTAAAATGGAATATCCCACAATGATATAGCTTTCATCTTCCAATTGCGTTATTGATTCTATACCATAATTAACCTCTCTCTCCCCGCTATTAACTCCACTTGCCACATTTTTCCATTCTATATCTCCTCCTGAATTATATTTTATCATCATAACATTAATATAATCACTATTTAAAGACTCTAAAATATTGTTTTGCCCTAGATCTAGCCTTTCACTTTCGAATTCTCCAATTACTACAAATCCTCCATCTTTACTTGAGGTTATTGACATTATGTTTTCAACTCCATTTGTTCCTATATCTTTTGCCCATTCTAATTCTCCATATTTGCTATATTTAATTATCATAGCATCATAATTTCCTTTTGTACTTAATGTTAAAGTTCCTAAATTTAAATTACTACTATCAAAGTATCCTGATACTATTATTCCTCCATCATTAAGTTGTGTAACTGCAGTTATATTATCATCGCCTTCTCCTCCTATTGTTTTGGCCCATTCTAATTCTCCTTGAAAATTATATTTTATTAGCATTCCATTATTTTTTTCTGTATTATTGCTTAAACTTTCATTTTCGCCTAATTGTATAATATCACTTTTAAAGTTACCTGCTACTACATAGCCTCCATCACTTGTTTCTGATATCGTCGTTATAATATCATCAGACTCACCTCCTATTGCTTTTGCCCATTGTACTATTTCATTTTCATCATACTTAACTATGTATCCATTTTTTACATTATTATTGCTATTACTTTTTAATATAACTTCATTTCCATGCATGTCCTGACCTAAATTTATACTATTTCCTTCAAAATATCCTCCAGCTATATGACATCCATCTCTAGTTGCTATTAGCGCTTCTACATTATTACTACTTTCACTTTCTCCTATTGTTTTTTCTTGTTCTTGTACACATTTAGCTATTTGATTTGGAATATATTTTACTATTATCATATTATATCCCTCTATTTTCACATTGTCTCCATTTATATCAATTCCTAAATCAGTTTCTGAATAACTTATAGTTGTTACTACTATGCCACCATCATTTGCTGATGTAAAGTCTCCCACACCACTAGCTATATTCTTTATCCATTCTATATTACCATCCTTATCATATTTTTTTAGTAAATCAGAATACTGTGCTTGCATGAATCCCTTATCATTCGTAGCCTGCATTTTACTGTAAGAACCTAGCATTCCAGTTCCAGTTCCTTTAATCCATTCTTGTTTATAATCTCCTTTATCCGTTTTAGAATATTTAATTAATAAATCGTTTCCAACTACAAATTCATCAACAAAATCTACTGTTGCTAGGCAAATATAATTTCCGTCACTTGTTTCGATTATAGAATTTACACCATCAGTGCCTTCTCCTCCAATTATTTCACACCATTCCACTTTATCTTCACTTGTATATTTTATTATCATTCCATCGGCATTACCCTTATTTGTTAATGTATGTTCAGTATCTAGTTCTATATTACTACTAAATTGCCCTCCTATTATATATCCTCCATCTCTAGTGGTTGCTACTGATGTTACCGAATCGCTTCTTTCGCCTCCTATTACTTTGTACCAATCTACTTCACCTTTACTTGTATATTTTATTATCATTCCATCGTCATAACCCTTATTTGTTAATTTATAATTATTATTCAATTCTATCTCTTGACTCTCAAAACGTCCCCCTATTATGCATCCTCCATCGCTAGTGGTTGTTACTGATGTTACCTCATCGTTTCCTTCGCCTCCTATTACTTTGTACCAGTCTAGTTTGCCTTCTTTGGTATATTTTATTATCATTCCATCGTCATAACCCTTACTTGTTAATATATTATCATCTACAATTATTCCAGCTTCATCTTCAAAATATCCTATTATTACATATCCTCCATCTATTTCTGCTATTGATTGTATTGCGAAACTCCAATCATACTTCCCGTTTACTACTACTAATTTTGCCCACTCTAATTCATTTTGTGAATTATATTTTATTATCATTTCACTGTAATTCCCACTATTTTCTAATATTATCCTCTCTCCATTTATATCCATACCTAAATCAATACTCTCACCACTATATAACCTCCGTCACTAGTTAATTCTATTAAATTTAAACTTGCATCTGTTGCTGGTATTGGAATTGTCTTCACCCACTCTACCACTTGAACTGTTTGCCCTTCTCTTGAAGCACCAATTCCAAAATACGTTTCTTCTGCTAAAGCATACTTATCTTCTGATGCTTCTACCTCTACTGCTTTATACATGCCTTGTGGCAAATCTGCTGATATTTCTCCGTTATCATCTGTTTCTAATACATAGTATTCTTTTCCGTCTATTTCTTGTTTTTCTCCTACTAACTCTCCCTTGCTATTTGTTGCTGGCACTGTACCATTTTCTACATTATATATTACAAATTTTGTGTTTGGTAACAATTTTCCTTGTGTTACTTCAGCCTGACCTTCTTCTACTGCTTCTCTTTTTGTTAATTTGAATATTGGGTTATCCTCTAATGTTATTGTTATGTCATTTCCATCTATTTTACTTTCTGCTACTGTTCCTTGCATAACTTCTAAACTAAAGGTTTCATCTTCTCCTTTAGTTACTTTAAGTTGTACATCTTGCATTTTTGAATATCCCTCTGGTACAAAATATTCTTGCAATGTATATATTTGTTCTGTTTTTCTTGATTCCTCTGTTGCATATAAATTTTGTATTGTTACTTGTCCTTTTTCTCCATTTTCACTTGTTTGACCTACTTTTCCTGTTTCATATCTACCTATTTCTTTTCCATCTTTTATAAGTTTAAATTTTGCTCCTGACAATAATTCCTCTGGTTTTCCTTTTTCTATTTTCTTTATAGTTAAATTGTATGTTGGTATTTTTTCATCTTTTATTGTGAAATTTACTGTTGGTATTTCATTTTGCATTGTTAAGTTATGTTGTGTTAATACTTCTTCTAATCCTTCTACTGGCTCTGTTATCTCTATATCAAAATTTTCTGCTTCATGTGTTATTATAAATTTTATTTGGCTTGCTAAATAATACCCCTCTGCTCTTACTTCTTCCAAGGTGTATTCTTGTCCTATTTTTAATCCCTTTGCATTTATTTGTCCTTCACTATTTGTTATTATTACTTTTTCTGTTTGTTCTTCACTATCACCTGAATTTGTTTCTATTAATTTAAAACGAGCTCCCTTTACTTTTTCAGATTCTTCACTTCCTATTTTTAATATTGATAAATTTGCTTTTACTTCGTCTTCTACTTCTACATTTACTTTATATGCTCCATCTTCTGTTGTTCCCTCTAATTTTAATAAACTTGATGGATCTTCTTCGTTTAATTGTGTAACTATTAATGTATCTCCATCTTCATTTGTTGTGAACTTTATTATTTCATCGCTTAACTCATATTCTTCTGGAGTTTTTATTTCTTTTAAGCAATAATTTTGTTTTATGTATAAGTTTTCTAATGTTAATTTTCCACCTTCTCCTGTTACCTTTGTTTTTCCTTCTTTTTCTCCCTCTGGCCATAAATAATATGTTGCACCAGATATTCCATTTTTAGTTCCTTTTTGATATTTTGTTAATTCTAAATTATAATATTTTGCTATTCTTAATCCTATTTTATTTGGTTCTACTTGCGTTCTATATTTTCCATGTTCTGTTTCTAAACTAAAGTATACTGCATGATGTGCAAATGAAACTTCATTATAATCTGTTTCTTCTGGTATACTTACATCATATGTTATATGCTCTTCTTCTCCTTTTTCAAATACATAACTTCCAAAGTCAATTAAAAACGTTTTTATTGCACTATAGTCACTTGGTGTTTTTGTCCATTCACTTGTATCATTTAATAAATCTTTATTTGGTTTTTCCTTTTCTGAATAATATATAGTTGCTACATTTTGGAATTTATCTGATAATTTTAAACTTCCTTCTATTAATTGTGTACTAAAAGTTGAACCTAATTCTCTTCCATTTATTACATATGTATTTTCTGCTTTTGGTACTTTTCCTATTACTTTTACTTCACTTATTTTTCCTGCATAATTATTTAATATACTTATATCTAAAGTTGCTTTTCCTTGCTCTTTTAATACATCTGCTATTTTAGGTGCTACTGTTATACTTCCTTTACTATCATAATCTTTTATTATTTGTGATGTTACTAATGAGTTTGGTGATATTAAATTTATTTCAACTGTACTTTTATCTATCTTTTCCACTTTATTTAAATTATTATTTACATCATATATATCCTCTACTGGAGAATAGTAACTTGATGCATTTTCATTATATGAATACAATTCTATGCTTTCATGTGTTGTTTCTACCCTTGGGTCTGGTGTTATATTACAATTTATTGTTATTGTATAGTTTGCTTCCCTTTCATTTTTTGTATTTATTTTTATAAAATTATATGTTTCATCTCCTATTTCTTCATACGTTTCATAACTTACTATTTCTACGTTATTATTTGCAGTTACATCATTTATTTCAACATCTACTATATCTTTAGGTAACTTTAATAAAAATGCGCCATTTACCCATTTTACTTGATTTAAAGAAGCATCTCCTTCTGCTTTTATTTTTATTTCTAAATTTTCCTTTGTTTCTTGTGTTGATATTGAATCATCACTTACCTCAACTTTTGCTATAGCATATGGTTCTTCATAATCTGCTATATGTATAGATTCAAATTTAAAGTTTGTTTCAACTTGATTTTCTATTACTGTTTTATTTTTTAAATATCCTCCTAAAGTTGATTTTATATATTGCAATGAATCAAATTGATCTTTTTCATAATTTTCTATTAAATATTCATCATTTATTTCTTTTATATTATAAACTAACAATGTAGAATTTATATTTGTATTACTTGTTTCTATTCTTATATGCCTTATTGGTATTTCATATCTGTATGGTCTATTTTTATTATATTGTTCCCAATTTTGTGCTGTAAAAGTTGCTTTTAATTCACCTGTTTCATTGTCATATACTTTTATCCAGCCATCTTCTCCTAACATTCCTTTTGCATTTGAAAAATATATTCCTACATTTGAAACTATTTCTTCCATACTTTTTGAACTAGCTTCTGTTGTTATAAACTCATCTGATATTTGCTCTTCGCTATTAAGTTTTTTCTCCCACATCATTATTCCTTCTGATGCTCCATCTGGCCCTGTTTGTGCTGACCATACTACTTCATAAGTGTCCTCTCCTGGGTTCTCTTCTATTTCATTATATATTTTTGATGGTTTTTCTTTTGATACAACATATCTTCCTCTTGGCTCATATATATACTTTCCTACTTTTACTTCAAATGATGCCACTGTTCCCTTTGGTCTTTCTCCATATATTGCTATTACTGTAGTTTTTGCTATGTTAGATTGCTTTGGATCTTCAAATTCAACATTTGTATTGTTATATCCTTCATAGTATGCTGTTACTGGTATTCTCATTTCCATAAGCTCTTCTTCTGCTAAATATGCCTGTATTGGGTATGTTACAACTATTTCATATGTATTATATCTTGATAATGTACTTGTTATTTCACCAGTCTCTTCATTCTCTTTTGCTTCTTGCTCTATTTTAAACTTTCTCGTTGCTTTATCATAACTGAAATTTATTTCTTTATTTTCTATTTCTACTTTCTCTGGAGGGTAATTATTTAACTCTGGTATTGTTCCTTCTACTACAGTTTTCTTTAATATTAATTCTTCTTTATTCTCTCTTGTTTCTACTTTAAATTTTAAATTCATCTTTCCATTTTCTTCGTCAAGTGCTTCATCTAAATATTCATTGTCTGTTTGATATTCATCTAATATTTCTGCTTCTAGTTTTCCATACCAGTCTACATCAAAATATACTGTTTTATTTATTTGTGTTACTGCACCTGTTTCACTATTTACATGCTTTCCTGTAAATGTTATACTATTTTTCTTACTGTAATTTTTTATGTTGTTTCCTATAGCTTGTGTTTTTGTTGAATCATATGTATAATCTCCACTTTTTACCATTCCTGTTATTAATTTTTGTGTTCCATTTTTTATCTCATTTAATTTTATTTCTTTTACATTATTTCCTATTACATTTTCTTGTATTTCATTATCGCTTGGTATTGTTGTATCAAAATAAAAGTTATCACTATTTATTTTTATTACACCATCTTGCAAGCTTCCATTTGCAGACACTTTAAGTTCCATGTATAAAGTGTCCTCTGCTCCTATTTCATTACACGTTCCTCTTATTCCATCTGCTTCTCCATCATCATTTATATCTCTTAAAAAGAAGGCATCAAATTGAACAAATGACTCACCATTATCTGCCATTAATTCTTCAATATTTTCGTCTCCTGATTTTACATGCGTATATTCCATTGCTCTTGCAAGCTCTGGGTCTATACTTGTATTAATAGTTTGAGGCTCTTTATATAACGCACTAAATATTGTGGCTACTAGTATTGCTATTATCAGTATTGGTAATATTATTTTAGCTAATACTGTAAAGTTTTTCTTGGGTACTAATCCGTGACCCCCCCCGCGAACATTTTTTCGTGAGTTTTAGGTGTTTTCTTTCCTTTACTTTTCTTATTTACCTCTTGCATCTTTCCTTGTACATTTTCTACATTCTTTTTTTCTTCTTTCATTTGTTTTAACCTCCATAAAAGATAATATATTTATACTTATTTTGGCATATTTTAATATTTCTTGTAAATAGCATTTTGGGCTGTGTTTCGACATTTTTCTTTCTTTATTTACGGAAGTACATTTTTGCCCTTTTTTTACATTTACGTATCTTTTTTGCTTTATATTTGTAATATTTTTTGTTTTTTTATTGGTTAAAAATAAAAACACCCTTACGGATATTGCACTTTGATAAGATGCTATTTAAGGTTGTTTTTATTTTATATACTTATATTTTTTTATTATTCTAATTACTTATACCGTTATTTTTCTTTGAATTTGTTTTAAGTCTTCTTCTTTTACTTTTGTTACTTCTTCTATAGTTTTTATTGGTATACACTTTTTTAGCATTTCTTTGGCTATTTGCATTTTTTCTTCTGCTCTTCCTTCTGCCCTTCCCTCTGCTCTTCCTTCTTTCTTCGCTGTTTGTTTAACTCCTCTTATTGCTCTTTCTCCTATCGTCATAGTTTCATCACTCTCCTTTTTATTTATATCTTCTATTATTTGCTTTATTTGATCTTCTGTAAGTATTTCGGCAAATTCATTTCTTATTAACTTTTCCATTATTTCTTTATCGCCCTTTTTCTTTTGCTTCTGTGCTATTTTTAATACAGTTTTGTATACTTCTTTGTCTTTTAATTTTTCTACTCCTAATATATTCTCTAGTAAACTTGTTGACTTTAATAGTTCTTCTGCATTTAGCTCATTTATATCTATTACATAATAACTGTGCCTTAACCCTACCACTTTTGCTCCTTCATATT
>CANQXO010000035.1 GCA_947627825.1 uncultured Clostridia bacterium | reverse complement strand
ATTTAGTAGTCTTGATAGTAATTTTAATAGTAACAGTTGTTGCAATTAATTATATATGGAAAGATGATAAGAAAAGCCAAAACGAATACGAAAGAAATGATTTGGAATCAGTAAAAGATATTGTTCAGGTTTCAAATAATAGTGAAGAAGATGAACTAGAAAAAAGATTAGAAAGTATATTGAGCAAAATTGCTGGAGTAGGCAAAGTAAAAGTATTAATTACTTATACAGAAAGTAGTGAACTAAAGCCAATATATAATGAAGATGTAAGTACAAGTAGTACAAATGAAACAGACAGTAGTGGTGGAACTAGAATTGTATCAGAAACAGATTCTCAAAAAGAAATAGTATTTAAAGAAAATACTGATGGAAGCAAAGAACCCATAACACAAAGTGTAAGCAGTCCTAAAATAGAAGGAGCTATAGTTGCAGCAACAGGTGCAGAAAATGCAACAGTTAAAACCAATATCATTCAGGCGATTGAAGCGGCAACAGGACTTGCAACACATAAAATACAAGTTTTTAAAATGGAGGAAGGGTTAGAATGAGAATTACTTTTATTAAAACTGGTAAGAGAATAAAACCAAAAGAAAAAAAGAAATTAGAAAACAAAGAAAAAATTAATAATATAGAAAAAATAGATAGTGAATCGGACAAAATTAAAAAATCAAATAAAATACAAAGCAAAGCAAATTTCTTCAAGAGTGATTTATTTAATAATGTTTTTAGAAAAAATCAAATAGTTTTACTTACACTTGCACTTATGCTAGTTACAGCTGGATATATGAATTATAATAATAAACTTAATGAAGATGAAATCCCATTAGCTGAAATAGGAGATGCACAATTAGTTAGTGCAAATGTTGTGGAAACAGCAGAAAACAATGAAATAATCCAAAGCACAACTTCAAATGCTAACATTAATAATACAGACAATAGCAACAAAATAGAAAGCGATAGTATAAACAACAATATAATTGAAAGCAGTGAAAATTTAGACAACTATTTTGAACAAACAAGACTAGAAAGGCAAACGATGTATTCACAAATGTTAGAAGCATACAACAAAATTTTAGAAAACGAAAAAATACCATCTGACCAAAAATCGATTGCCTCGAATGAAATAAAAAATATCAATGACAGAATTAATGCAATTTCAATAATTGAAAATCTTATAAAAACAAAAGGCTTTGAAGATGTAATTATATTAATTAATGACAATAATATAAATGTTGTTGTAAAACAAGAGAATAATTTGAATGATGAACAAGTTGCACAGATTTTAAATATTGTATCAAGAGAATTAAAAGCAGAAATTGAAGATATACATATTACAATTCATAAGTAATATCGTGCACAAATAACGAAGAATTTATCTTGACAACAAAACAAAAAAGTCTTATAATAATTAATAGTTACAAATTAAAGCTAATGGAAGACAAAGTAAAATTCAGGTTACTTAAAGAGAGAGTAGGTCATAGGCTGAAAGCCTACTTAAGAAAACGGATTTGAAAAACTACCTTCTTAAAGCGCTAGTGAATAAGCTAGACGACTTAAGCCCGCGTTAAAGGCTGTTAAAAACAAGTTAAATATCCGGGTGGAACCGTGCTATATAAATAGTACCCCAGAGCATATTAAAAATATGTTCTGGGATTTTTTATATTCTAGGAAAGTCATCGCCAAAGACGATAGACTGGCCATTTGAAGTAAAAAATCCTAGAGGCATATAGAAATGGAGTTTGTTATGATAAAAGTAACTTTAAAAGATGGTTCTATAAAAGAAGTAGAACAAGGAATTTCAGTTATAGATTTAGCAAAATCTATAAGCGAAGGATTAGCAAGAATGGCAACTTGTGCAAAATTAAATGGAAAAGTAGTAGACTTAAGAACTAAAATTGATGAAGACTGCAATTTAGAAATATTAACATTTGAGTCTGATTTAGATGGAAAAAAGGCATATTGGCATACAACCTCACACATAATGGCACAAGCGGTAAAAAGGCTATTTCCAAGTGTTAAACTTGCAATTGGACCTTCAATAGATGAAGGATTTTATTACGATTTTGATGTAGAGGAAAACTTTACAGAAGAAGACAAAGCAAAAATTGAAGAAGAAATGAAAAAAATAATTAAAGAAGATTTACCAATAGAAAAATTTTCTTTACCAAGAGAAGAAGCCTTAAAACTAATGGAAGGAGAGCCTTATAAACAAGAGCTTATAAAAGAACTTCCAGAAGGAGAAGAAATATCTTTTTATAAGCAAGGTGAATTTACAGACCTTTGTGCCGGTCCACATTTGATGAGCACAGGAAAGGTAAAAGCAGTAAAACTTTTATCTAATTCAGGAGCTTATTGGAGAGGTGATGAGCATAATAAAATGTTACAAAGAATTTATGCAATCTCTTTTCCTAAAACTAGTCAATTAGAAGAATATATACAACTACAAGAAGAAGCAAAACAAAGAGACCATAGAAAAATAGGAAAAGATTTAAACCTATTTATGACACATGAATTAGTAGGTTCAGGTCTTCCAATGTATTTACCAGACGGAGCAACAATAAGAAGAATATTAGAAAGATATATTCAAGATAAAGAGTTGGCTTTAGGGTACAAACATGTTTATACTCCAAGTTTAGCTAATACACAGTTGTATAAAATAAGTGGACATTGGGACCACTACAAGGATGATATGTTCCCAATAATGAAGATGGACAATGAAGAACTTGTTTTAAGACCAATGAACTGCCCACACCACATGCTTATTTATAAAAATAGTTTACATTCATATAAAGATTTACCATTAAGAATAGGTGAACTTGCCCATGATTTTAGATATGAAAATAGTGGAGCAGTATGCGGTTTAGAGAGAGTTCGTGAAATGTGTCAAAACGATGCCCATTTATTTGTAAGACCTGACCAAATAAAGAAGTAGGTCGTGTTTTAAATTTAATAGTTGAGGTATATCAAAAAGACTTTGGATTCCCAGCATCAGCATTTTCTTATAGATTATCTTTAAGAGATAAAAAGAATAAAGAAAAATATATAGACAATGATAAAATGTGGGAAACAGCAGAGGAACAATTAAGACAAATTCTAAAAGAACTAAATATTGACTTCTATGAAGCAGAAGGCGAAGCAGCATTCTATGGACCAAAGATTGATATTCAAATAAAAACAGCATTAAATCATGATGTAACTATACCAACTTGTCAATTAGATTTTGCACTTCCAGAAAGATTTGATTTATCTTATATTGGCGAAGACGGAAAAGAACATAGACCAGTTGTAATTCACAGAGCAATACTAGGTTCATCAGATAGATTCATTTCATTCTTGCTAGAAGAAACAAAAGGAGCATTACCAACTTGGCTTGCACCAGTTCAAGTTAAGATTCTTCCAATTACAGACAAACATCACGAATATGCAAATAGTTTAGCAGAAAAAATGAGAAAAGACGGAATAAGAGTCGAAGTTGATGAAAGAAGTGAAAAAACAGGTTATAAAATTCGTGAAGCTCAGCTTTCAAAAGTTCCTTATATGTTAATTGTAGGAGACAAAGAAGTAGAAGAAAACAAAGTATCTGTAAGAGATAGAAAAGAGGGCGACTTAGGAGCAATTGATGCAAATGAATTCATAAAAAAATTAAAAAATGAAATAAGCGAATATAAAAAGTAATCCTTGTATTTTTAACCTCACAGTGATATAATCAAATAAACTTAAGAAAAGGAGAAATGCTCTATGCATATAACTGAAATAAACAAGTTGGGAAAAGAGTTAGAACTATATACATATGCGGATTATATAGGAAAGGGATTTCCAATAATCTTGCCAAAAGGAGCAAAATTAATTAACCTTATAAGGAATTTTGTTGAGTCTGAAGAAGCAAAGTTAGGTTACAAAGTAGTTAGAACGCCGAATGTTTCGAGGGCAGAGATTTATAAAATAGAAGATAGATTTAAACAAGAAAAAAGAGAAATGTTTATAATTGAGGCAGATGATGAAGACGAAGAACAGAGGGAAGACAATTCAATTGTTTTAAGACCATATAGTGCACCATTTCATTGTGCTGTATATAAAATAAAGCAAAGAAGTTATAGAAATTTGCCTATAAAATTAAGTGAAACATCAACAGTATATAGAAATGAAAGAGATATAAAGGGTATAAGCCGAACAAGACAAATTACTCTTTCTGATGCAAGTATATTTGTGGCACCAGAAGATTTGGAAAAAGCAATAAAAGAGTCATTAGAATTGCAACAAAACTTTATTTCAAAACTGGGACTAAATGTAAAATACTTTGTGTGTACTTGGGATAATTCAAAAAAGGAAAACTATATTGGACAAGTCGATGAATGGAACAATACAACTAAAGCAATGAAAAATGCTCTTGACTCATTAGACATTTCGTATGAAGAAAATAATAAAGCAAAAATGTATGGACCGTCAATTCAAATAATGTATGAAAAAAATGAATTCTCAACAATGCAAGTTGATTTTGAAATTGTCCATAGATTTGATATAACATATGTTGACAAAGATAATCAAGAAAAATTCCCTATCTATGTTCATAGAACTTCTGTTGGTAGTTATGAGAATTTATTAAGTATATTGATTGAAAAATACAAGGGAGAATTCCCATTATGGATGACACCAATTCAAGTTGTAATAATACCAGAAGGAGATGAGTTTGAAGATTATTCAAAAGAAATCTTAAATAATTTGTTGGAAAATAGCATAAGGGCTGAAATAGATAATTCAGATAATAATATACAAAACAAAGAATATAAAGCAATAGAACAAAAAATTCCATATATAATATCAATTGGAAAGGAAGAACTTAATAGTAAAAAATTGAAAGTAAGGACAAAAGAAACTGTCAATAAAATTATGGGAATAGACAATCTCATTAAGGAGGTATTAAGTTGTCAAACGAAGTATTAGAATATGTTGGTTTAGAATTAAATAAAGAAAATGAAAATTTAAAATGCACTAAACCGGAATATAATATTACAAAATCGTATGATAATTATATGCTATATAAGGTATATAAAAATATACCTATTAAAGACATTCAAATTTTAATAAGTTATACAGACAGAACTACAGAAATAAAAGAAAGATACTTAAAAGCAAAACCAATTAACAAATTTATAAAAGAAAATGATAGGGAATTTGAAGAATTAGTTAAGCAAGCAAAGGTTAAAGAGATTGACAAAATTGATAAACAACAGAAAGAATTTTCTATACATACACCATATTTTGTTAGATATGAAAAAAATTATTTGTGGCAGATTTATTATTCAAAAGTAGATAATAAATATTTTATGCTTTTTCCAGCAAGAGAAGGCGAAACTGATGTATTATTTTATCTAATAAAAAAGAAAATAGAAAATAGTGATGAAAAAATTTATGTACCAATTTGTAAAGAAGACTATAGTGAAAATTTAATGAAATCAAGAGAATTTTCAGATATAGAAAATTATATTTTATACTTTACAAAGGAATGGCCACAAATTTATGAAGTAGAAGATAAAATTTATATAACGGGTAGCACAAAGATTAAAGAAGGATTAGAAAGTAAATATAGAATTGAAATAAAAAATCAAGAAGAAGCGGATTCAGAGTATACACTTTTTAAGGCACTATTTATACTTGCAACTGAAACAAATTATAAATTTGAACCTTGTATAGATGATAACGGAAGACTTAGATTAGAATATGAAAATGAAATTTTGCAAATTGATAATTTAACTAATTTCATTAAAAGACAAGCTAACAAAAAGAAAAAATTAACTCAAGAATTTAACATTAATATAAAAAATGATAAACAAAAATTAGAAGCCTTAAAAAAAGAAATTGATGAACTAATTGAAACATATAGAATACAAGAAAAACAGATTGTTATGTTTTTAAATTGTAAAAATAGTTTCTTTAAAAAATTAAAATTTTATTTCAAAAAGGTAGATAATGATTCAAAATTTACTAAATCAAAATCCAATAAAGATGATACAAAACATCAAGAAGAATTAGAAAGTGGACAAGAAAAAAGAGAAGAAGATCAAGAAAAAAAAGAAAATGAAGCACAGGCTCTAAAAGATGATGTAAAAAATGTTTACAATTTATCGGATTTAGTGAAAATATGCAAAGCAAATAAAAATATAGAGGAAGAATATAAAAAGATAAAAGCTGATATAAATGCAATGAAAAATAAGAAAAAAACTTTTGATAGAAGAGTACAAAATGCACAGAATTACCTAGATGAAATAGAAAAACACAAAAAAAGTATTTTCGAATTTTGGAAGTTCGCTAAAAAAGATGAAAATCTAGCATTGAAGGAAGGAGAAGAAACTTCAAATTCGAGCAAGCTAGAAGCAAGCTTTAATATTGATGAAGACTTGCAAGATCTATCATTAAAAGCTGATAGTTTGCAAAAACGAAAATTATCCATTGATGAATGTAACAGTATATTTGCTTGTAAATATATATTAAACTCAATTAATTCTATAATTTCTGGAAAAAACGAAGAAAAGATTTTATCAGAAGAATTAAATAAATTGAAAAGTAAATACTCTGGAAATAGGAGGACAGAAATATTTGGAGACATAGAAGAAGATTATACAAAAACTAAAAATTTAAATAATAAAAAACACAGAGAAAATAGAAAAAATATTTATTCAATTTTAGGAGTAAATGGTCAAACATCAATTCAAGAATATAAAGATACTGTTGAAAATTTAGTAAGATTACTGAATGAAGCGTATAAAAAGATAACCGCTATAACAGATTTCCCAGTTTATTATACAAAAGAGAATAAGGATGGATATACAATAGCTGAAATAAACCCTAGAGATATAAAAGTAGATGAACTAAAAGAAAAAAGCGTTTATAAACTACAAATACATAAAAATGACAACATTTTATATTTTAGTAATATCATCCATTATGATAATTTTAATCAAACACTCCCAACTGGAATGGATGAAACAACTAGTGTATTAATTAAAGTTCCAGAAATATTAAACAACAAAGAAACAGTAATAAATGTAGTTGAAGAAAACGGTTTATATGATATTAAAATAAATAAAATAAAGGTTATAGAGTGATATGATTAGAATTTGCAGTATATATTTAAACAAAGAAAATAACGATATTAATTTAATACATAATATAAGAACTGATAGATTAATGACAACTAATTTTACAGTTATAGGAGTAATGCTTGATGAAAAAAATAATGCAACAATTTCAAATCAGTTAAGGGAATTCAATTCATATTATTTTGAAGGACGAAAAGGTAGATTAGAAAAATATTTGCGAGAATATAGAGTAAGGCAAGTTCTCATTGGGATTAATTTAAAAAATATTAATACTGAAAAAGATATAAAAAAATATATAAGACTATTGAAAAAAATAGGTGCAGTATGCAGGAGATGCAAAACGAGAATAGGCATCTTAGGTGAAGAAAAAGAAGAAATTATTTCAGCAATAGTATTTAATTATAAAGAAAATTTGAATGTTAAAAATGTTCAATTAGAAGATTTAATAGATTCTATAAAAATTGAAATGTATAGAACTAGAAAGCAACGATACAACTATATATATGAAAAAACTTGCAATGAATTAGACTATGAGTTTCAAACTAAAAATCTATGTGAATTCAAAGACAATAAATGTATTGAAAAAAGAAGAACAAATGTTATATGTGGATGTTGTAGACATTATAAAAATCTTTTTTCCAAAAAACTTGTTAAATGTGAGTATTTAAAAAATAAAAAATGCACTGCTAGATGTATTACATGTAAAATGTTTACATGTGATACACTGCAAAAGAAGGGAATAAAATTTAAAATAGCAGATTTTTATCTATTAAATTATTACTTTAATGTAATTCAAAAGATTGTAATTAAATCAAGTTATTTTACAAAAAAAGAAATCATAATAAGAAAACTATTAAGTTTAGGAATTTAAGAGAAGTCATTTCCTTACAAAGTAAGGGAACGACTTCTTTATGAATATAAATGCTAAATAATATAGATATACTATAATTATATTATAATTTATAAAATAATGCAGATTAATCCGCCAGAACCTTCATTAACAATTCTTTCAAGAGTTTGTTGAAGCTTAATTTGTGCATCCTCAGGCATACAAGCAAGTTTGTTCTGCAAACCTTCATTAACTAAGCTGTGTAGACTTTTTCCAAAAATATTAGATTCCCAAATTTTCTTAGGGTCATTTTCAAACTCTGAAAGCAAATATTTCACTAAATCTTCAGACTGTTTTTCACTTCCAACAATAGGAGAAACCTCAGTTTCAACCTCTGTCTTAATAAGATGAATACTTGGAGCCTTAGCTTTTAATTTAACACCATATTTACTGCCTTGTTTAACCATTTCGGGTTCATCTAAAATCAGTTCATCAATAGAAGGAGTAATAATGCCATATCCCTTGCTATTTACCTCCTCAAAAGCAGGAGCAATTTTGTCGTACTGAACTTTAGTCTTAGCAAAGCTAGAAAAAGTAGAAAACAATTCATACTCATTAGTAATAGGAGTTCCAGACATTTCAGTCAAAACCTTATAAAATAGTGATGGATTTATACCTAAAGAAATTGTTACAATTCCTGTACCCAAATCAATATTATCAATATTATAATTTGTAATAATAGTATTTTCAGATACTTCATTATTATTTTGCATAGAAGCAACCAAACTATTAACTTGTTTAATTACCTTTAAATCAGAGAAACTAGACTTAATTTCATTAAGCATTTCAGACTTTAACCAATGCTTAGTATCCAAAGCATCAACCCATTTTGCATATTTTAAATTAATTCTTTGAGTAGGAAATTCATATAAAACCTTGCTAAAAATTTCATTTATATCATCTAAGTTTAAATTAGCACAATCCGTTGGAATAACCGGAACGCCATATTTTTCTTCCAAAGAATTAGCTAAATCAATAGTATTATTAGAATAAGGAGTATTTGTATTTAAAACTATAACAAAAGGCTTGTTTAAAGTTTTAAGCTCAGTTGCAATTCTTTCCTCTGGATTTATATAATCTTCACGACTAATTCCGGAAAAACTACCATCAGTAGTAACTAATATTCCAATAGTAGAATGGTCAGAAATAACCTTTTTAGTACCAATTTCAGCTGCTTCTTGAAAAGGAATTTCATCATCAAACCATGGTGTTTTAACCATTCTAGGAATATCATTTTCCATATAGCCAATAGCATTGTTTACTAAATAGCCAACACAATCAACTAACCTAGTTTTAAACCTAACATTCCCATTTAAAGTAATTTCAACAGCTTCATTTGGTATAAACTTTGGTTCAGTAGTCATGATAGTTCTACCAGTTGCACTTTGAGGCAGTTCATCCACAGTTCTTTCTCTTTTGTAATTATTATCAATATTAGGAATAACAAGTAAGTCCATAAAATTTTTAATAAAAGTTGACTTTCCAGTTCGCACAGGACCAACTACTCCAACATAAATATCACCATCAGTACGAGTTGCTATATCCTGATATAGTTTTAAATTGTCCTCCATCATTTACCTCCTTTAAAGACTTTCGTACAAAACTTTATTAAAGTATATTAGTGTAAAAAAAAGATATGACAAGTTTAGAAAAAATTTTTTAGCCTAAAATTTAATAAATATAAATTTAATAAACTTAACAATCGAAAACTGAATTTAATAGGTTCAATTAAAATTTGTTTGGGGATTGAAAAAATATAATTCAATGATATAATAGCAAGTGAAAATAAATAAAACAAATGAAAGAAGGTAAAAATGAAAAAGTATATTGTGTTAACAACAATATTATTAGTAACAGCAATAGGAGTATTAGGAGCACTAGTATATCAAAATCAGGATATATTATTTAAAAGTGAAGAAAACGGAACTAATCAAACAGTAATCGTAGTCGCAGAAAAAAAAGAGCCAACCAAAGAAGAAAAATATTTAGCACTAGGAAAAGAACAATTAGAAAAACTAACACTAGATGAAAAAATTGGACAGTTATTTTTAGTTAGATATCCAAACGACAGCAATGCTGCACAAATTGCAAGTGATAACTGCTTGGGCGGATATGTATTATTTGAAAAAGACTTTAAAAATAAAACTACAGAGCAAGTACAAGAAATGATAAATAAGGTGCAAAATAATTGCAAAATCCCTTTAATAACAGCAGTAGATGAAGAAGGCGGAACAGTAATAAGAATAAGTAGTAATAAAAATTTAGCATCTGAAAAATTTAAATCACCAAGAGAGCTATACACTTCTGGAGGACTAGAAGCCATAAAGCAAGACACAAAAGCCAAAGCAGAGCTTCTATCAAACCTTGGAATAAATTTAAACTTAGCACCAGTAATAGATGTATCAACCAATGCAAATGATTATATGTATAAAAGAACATTGGGAGAAGGCGTAGAATTAACAAGCGAGTATGCAAAAACAGTTATTGAAGCAAGCAAAGAATGTGAAGGAGTATCATTTACATTAAAACATTTTCCGGGATACGGAAACAACAAAGACACTCATAAACAACAATCAATTGACAAAAGAACCTATGAAGAAATACAAAACACAGCAATACCTCCATTTAAAGCAGGAATCGAAGCAGGTGCGGAATCAATATTAATTAGTCATAATATCATAGAATGTATTGATGAAGAAAACCCAGCATCAATATCTCCAAAAGTACATGAAATGTTAAGAAATGATTTAGAATTTAAAGGAGTAATAATTACAGACGATTTGGCAATGAGCGCAGTTTCAAATATAGAAAATGTTTATGTAAAAGCACTATTAGCAGGAAATAATTTAATAATAACCTCCGACTATGCAACAAGTATAAATGCAATAAAACAAGGACTTGCAGACTGGACAATTAATGAAGCCATGATAGATGAAGCGGTAACAAGAACATTAGCTTGGAAATGTTATAAAGGATTGATATAATAATAGAATAATTAATTGACAGAATGAGAGAATAGATATAAAATACGAGATAGGAGATAAATATGAAATTTGTAGTAAAAGACTCACACTATATAAGAGGAAAAAAATTAAATATAAAAAGAATAATTTGCCTATCTACTATTGGTGTATCTATTTTATTATTTAGTATATTTATAATAACAAAACAGAACAAACCTGTTGATAAAGTAGCAGACAACAATCAAACAGAAAACTTTATTGTAGTAGAAACAACAGGTACAAACAATAACAGTTCAGAAAATGAACAAAATGCTAGCAAACAAAATGATGATGGACAAACTACAGGCTTGCAAACTGTAGGCGAACAAAATGCTAATGGTCAAGGAACGACACAAACAAAACTACACACAGATTTTTCAGCATTGACCACAGACGAATTACAGCAATTTGATAAAATATATGGCACCAGCGACCCTAAAAGAATATTTTTAACATTTGATGATGGACCAACAAAACAAGTTACACCATATATTTTAGATTTATTAAAAAGTGAAAACATAAAAGCAACATTTTTTGTTTTAGGAAGTAGAGTAGAACTTAACCCAGATCTAGTAAAAAGAGAATATGAAGAAGGACACTTTATAGCTAACCACAGTTATTCTCACAACTATAGCTCTATATATCAAAATATAGATACAGTTTTAAACGAATATAATCAAACTACGGAATTAGTAAGAAAAGCATTAGAAAACGAAAACTATAATTCACTAGTATTTAGATTTCCAGGAGGTTCAGTAGGAGGAACTTATGACTCATTAAAAAAATCTGCAAAACAAGCTTTAAGAGAAAGAGGAATTGTAA
Source organism: uncultured Clostridia bacterium (assembly GCA_947627825.1). Next base: position 323 of record CANQXO010000035.1, on the reverse strand, counting down.
GTATTGATTGGAATGCTCTTACAGGAGATGCAGAAGGTATAAAAACAAAAGAGGGACTATATAATAGATTTTTACAAACAGCAAGTGGAAAATCTAGTATAGTTTTATTAATGCATGATGCCGCAGACAAGATTTTAACTTATGAAACTTTACCAAGTATTATTGCATATTGTAGAGAAAATGGATATGAATTTAAAAATATGTATGATTTAATGCTTAGAGAAGAATAATTCATTATGCCATCATAGCTCAGTTGGTAGAGCAGCAGATTCGTAACCTGCAGGTCGTGAGTTCGATTCTCACTGGTGGCTCCAATTTAAGAC
>CANQXO010000034.1 GCA_947627825.1 uncultured Clostridia bacterium | reverse complement strand
TTTACTTTCAATTTGAACTGTTTTTGAAGGTTCATCTTGATTAGCTTTATTATTTCCATCTTCATTATTTGCTTTTTTATTACTGTAGCTATCACTATCAATATGTCCATTCTTATCTTTTTCATCATTTACTTTTACTATTAAATTTTCTTGTAATATCTTATTTGATTTGGATAACTTTTTATCAAGCATTTGTGTAGTTTTTTCAATTAAATCTGGAACTAAATCTAATAATTTGTCCATTGAAGAACTATGTGATACTGGAAGCAATTTTACTCCTGTTGGTTGCACTACAATAAAAGCAATAGGACTTATGCTGACCCCTGCACCCGAGCCTCCACCAAAAGGTAATCTTGGGTTTTCATCACTCTCATCTGAGTCTTTTTCTTTTTTGTCTGAACAACCTTTTACTTTAAATTCACTTCCACCGGCAGCAAATCCAAAATTAACTTTTGATACTGGAATTATTACAATATTATTAGAAGTTTCAATTGGGTCTCCAATAATTGTATTTACATCAATCATTTCTTTAATTGAATTCATCGCACTGTTCATTAAACCTTCTATAGGATAATTAGCCATTTTGACATCTCCTTATTTAAAAATTTTATACTAGTATTATTTACCAAGTAAATTATTTTATTCATATAAGTTACTTTTATTTAAAATAATTATTTGCTTATTTATATATCTATTTTGTTTGTCAAATAATTTTTTTTATTAATTTTAATAGCATTTTTATCTTATTAGTTTGATTAAGCTTTTAAGCGGCATTGATATTATAATTGTAGCTTTTACATTAAAAACATTTTTTTCTAAATATACAGGATTAATTTCATAATCATATTTTTCGCTCTTTACCTCTTTAGCTATAAAAGGCAAAATAATAGATATTGCAACAGATATAATAGTTGTAATAAAAGCTGTAATGCTTGGGCTATTAGTTCCAATGTTTGCTTCAAGTTGTAGCTTTTCCATACTTAACTTTTTTATATCTTTATCAATTTGTTTTTTATCTTTTTGAACAAATATTTCTATATCTTTTTCTTCTTTTTGTAATTTATGCTCTTTAACTTGTTTTTTTAGAAATTTTGCAATTTTATCATCAGAAATTTTATATTTAATTACTGGTAATCTTTTTAATGCGTAAAATACCATGCTTAATTCAAAATCCAAATAATCAAAAATTTTAATATATTCTTTTTTTATAATAAGAGATACTATTTCTTTGAAATCTTCATATGTCCTTATTCTAAAATCAATAAGCTTAACTTTTATGCAGGAAGTCATAATAATAGTTATTAATATCATTACTATAATGATACAAAACAAAAAAACTACCATTTGAGATTCCTCCTTATAGTAGTTTTTTCCATTTTTTTATTGTTTTATACTTTCTCTTTTCTTTTTGCTTACTTCTATATCTCCAAAAAGTTTTTCTTGTTTTGTTTCGACTTTACTTCTTCTAGACATTTCTAGTAAACCCGAAAACGCTGTAACAACTTCTTGAGGTTTGCAAGTATTTAAAGAAAATAATTTATTAAATACAAACTTAGGTTTTTTTATTAATGCTCTAAACATTGTTTTTACAGTATCACCTACAGAATAATTTTCAATCAATGCAATTTTTTCGATATTTTTGGCATTCTTATTTACCCTAACACTTGTTCTATTTAAGATTTCTTTATAAGTTTTTATTACATCATCTATATTATAATTAATTTCTAATTCTTGTTTTGGTAATTCTATTTTTTCAGGTACTCTAAAAAATCTTTTATTATTCTCTGAATACATCTGTGCAAAATTCTTTGTTATTTCTTTATATTGTTTATATTCTATAATCCTTTGGATAAGTTCTTCCTCAGAAATCATTTCTTCATCATCTTGCATACGAGGCAAAAGTTTTTTAGATTTTATATAAAGCAAATTTGATGCCATTACTAAAAACTCACTTGTTACTTCAAGGTCCATTTCTTCCATACTTTTTATGTAATCAATATATTGGTCTGTAATTTCATTTAAATTAACATCATAAATATCCATTTTATTGATGTCAATTAAATGGCATAACAAATCAAGAGGGCCTTCAAAGTCTCGTGTTTTTATATTATATTTAGTTGTCTCCAGTGTAAATAAGTTCTGCATTTTTTATGCTTTCCTCCATGTATCCTTTCTTTTTCAAAAAAAACTTTATATCAATTAGTTCCATAGAATCTGATTTTTTCAAAAATATATTTTTAGCTGAATTTTCTTCAAATTCTTTTAAGTAATCATAATTTTTAGATATATAATTTTCTATATCATCAGAGTTAATTCCTTTGGATAAAAGTTTAAATTTTATCTCTTTAATTGACATATTTTTTAGTGCTACAAATTCATTAACTGCTCTTTCAATATAATTATAATCATTAATGTAATCTAAACTTTTTAATTCTTCCATGACTTGTTCAAATATTTTTTCATCAAAAGTATTGTGGAATTTATTTCGAATTTCCGCTTCTGTTCTTTTCTTATACATAACAAATTTCAAAACTCTACTTTTAACTTTATCTATTTGTTCAAGTTCTTCTATATTATCTGAGTAAGGTAAACTTTTCAAAACTATCCTTTCATCTTCACTTTTTATTATTAGTTTTTATTATTCTTCTGTTTCGTCTTCTGGCTCTTTTTCTTGTTCTTCATCAATTACTTCTTCGCCTAAGCTGTTTTCAAAAGCTTGGTCAAAATTGTTTCTAATTTTATCTTCTATTTCTTTCATTACCTCTGGGTTATCTTCTAGATATTTTTTAGCATTTTCTCTACCTTGACCAATTCTTTCTCCATTATATCCAAACCAAGAACCGCTTTTTTCAACTAATCCTAAGTTTATAGCTATATCTAGTATATTTCCAGATTTAGAAATACCTTTTCCATATATAATATCAAATTCTGCCTCTCTAAAAGGAGGTGCTACTTTATTTTTAACAACTTTAACTTTTGCTCTGCTTCCTATTACTTCACCATCTTGCTTAATATTTTCTACTCTCCTAATGTCTAATCTAACAGAAGCATAGAACTTTAATGCTCTACCTCCTGGAGTTGTTTCAGGATTCCCAAACATTATACCTACTTTTTCTCTTAATTGATTTATAAATACTATACAGCTGTTTGATTTATTAATTACACCTGCTAATTTTCTTAAAGCTTGTGACATAAGTCTTGCTTGAAGACCTACATGTGCATCACCCATATCTCCGTCTATTTCAGCTTTTGGAACTAAAGCTGCAACTGAGTCAACAACTATTAAATCAATTGCACCACTTCTAACAAGAGCTTCAGCTATTTCTAAAGCTTGCTCTCCTGTATCTGGTTGAGATACTATCAAATTATCTATATCAACTCCAAGATGCTTTGCATAAACAGGGTCTAGTGCATGCTCAGCATCAATAAATGCTGCCTCTCCACCTTGTTTTTGTGCCTCTGCAATCATGTGTAAAGCTAAAGTAGTTTTACCAGAAGATTCTGGACCAAATACTTCGATTATTCTTCCTTTTGGTATTCCGCCAATTCCAAGTGCAATATCTAGACTTAGAGCTCCTGTTGGTATTGCTGCTATATTTATTGCTTTAAAATCTCCTAATTTCATTACTGAACCTTTACCAAATTGTTTTTCAATTTGACCCATTGCTGCTTCTAATGCTTTTTGTTTTTCTGAATTAATTTTTCCTTCATTGTTTTTTTCTGAACTCATAATTTCCTCCTAATTTCTAAACATCTGTTTGTGTATATTATATCTTAATAAAATTTTTTGTCAATAGTTTTTCCAAACATTTTTTCACTTTTGTATAAAAATATTTTTACTTTTGCTTAGTTTTACAACTTTTTCGCCATATTATTATTTTTTTATTTTATATTATTGTTGTTTATAACATTTTTCAAAATTATAGTATAAAATTGCTGAATTAGGCGTAAATTCACCTCCTACACTAGAATTTAAAATAACTGTTCCTTTATCTCTATATAACCCTATATGTGGTGCTTCTTCGTTGGCGATTTTTTGTGCTTCTTTTATAGTATTAAACGAATATAATTTTGAAGATACTTCCTCATTATTATAATTTGATATATTTCCACTACCATAAAAATATGTTAAATCTGGGCTAACAGAGCTTGATACTCCGGTAATTATTAACTGATAGTTTTTATTATTTAAATAATTTATATACTTTTCTTCTGAAACCTTTACTACATTTACTGTAATTCCAACTTCTGCTAGCTGACTTTTTATGTTATTTGCAACTTTAATTCTTTCTTCATGATTTTCATTTACTACTAGTGATAAATTAATTTTTCTGACATATCCACCTATATTTTTTTGCCAAGATTTATTAGCATAAGTCCAACCTGCATCTTGCAATGATTTTCTTGCAAGTTCAGGGTTATATTCAATTACTCCTTCTGTATTATTCGCTACACTGCCATAATCAAGTGGAGTATTAGATACAACTTTTGAACCTCCTAAAACAGTGCTTACAATAGTTTCTTTATTAATTGCATAGCTGATAGCTTTTCTAACAGCTACATCTGAAAGTACCATATCATTACAATTTAAACTTAAAAAATCATATTGTCTTCCGCTATATTCTCTTTTATTATAACCAATAGTTCCAATGTAGTCAGTATAATTATTTATGTAAGTGTTTAACAAATCAACATTTCCAAGCTTAAAAGTATTAAAGATTTCTCCCATTGCATTATATTTATGTAAAGTAATAGATTGAGTTTTAGGAGTAGCGTTTTTATAATTTTTCCATTTATCATTCATAGTTAAGAAAATATTATCATCATTTATACTAGCGATTTTATACATACCTGTTCCCATTGGAATTTTACTAGAAGTCATAAAATCTTCGTTCAAATAATACCTACTTGAGATAACTGGAAATGTTAAGTTATATTCAAAATATGGAACATATCTAGATAAATTAAATATTATAGTTTCAGAGTCAGGTGTTTCCATACTTTCTATATCTTGTACATTAGATAAATATATTGAGTTTGAATTAATTATTTGTTCTACTGTGTACTTAACATCTGTTGATATAAGCGAACTTCCATCTTGCCACCTAATGCTTGAGTCAAGTTTTACTTCATAACAAGTGTCAGATTTTTTGTTAAGGCTTGTCCCTAAAGAAGTTTCTAATCTGTAGTCTGGTGTAATTTTGAAAATAGAATCAAATATTAAATTATCTATATTAACTATTTCTCTATTTTTTGTAAGAATAGGGTTCATTGTATCAAAATTGGTAATTCCCATTTTTAAATTTTCAACAATACTTATGTCATCACCTTCATTTATAGAATTAGTATCATCAATGCCTTCATCATCATTTGAATTATTATTATAATACAAAAGATAAATTGCACCACCAATAAGCCCAATTACAACTAAAATAAATATATATTTAAATACATTATTTCCATTAGATTTCATTTATGCTTCTCCTTGAGCAATAATATAATAATATTAAAAATTTTTCAATACATTTAGTCAAAAATAGCACGAATAAATATATTGTCAGCTTCACAATAATTTATTCATGCCCCCATTTTTACTTTAAGATATATTTTATCATTCGTTCTTAAGTTATATTATCTTGACTCTACAATAAGTCTAATTCCTGTTCGGTCTTCTCCTTCAACTTGAACTTCTGCAAATGCTGGTATGCAAACTAAGTCAACTCCAGTTGGTGCAACAAATCCTCTTGCTATTGCAACAGCTTTTACAGCTTGATTTAGAGCTCCTGCTCCAATTGCTTGCATTTCTGCCTTTCTTGTTTCTTTTACCATCCCTGCAATAGCACCTGCTACTGAATTTGGGTTTGATTTTGATGAGATTTTTAAAACTTCCATTTTTTCCTCCTAATATTATATTATTTTGTAATTACAAATATATTTATAATACTATTGGTAAAAAATGTCTAGTAGATTTCCATATTTTTTTAGTTTTTTCATTGACAGTATTTGACATATTTTGACAATTTGTTCTATTTTTATTTGTTTTTAAAATAACAATTATCTAGCTGCCTTATTTATATTTGCCTTTAGATATCTTCTTTAATTTCAATATATAGTTATTATATTACTCTAAACATTTATTCTGTAAACCCTTTTTGTTCTTTTAGTAAAATCATCAACTTCAAAAATTGCACCACTTAATGAACATTCTCCCTCAGCTAGTTTATATTTTTCTGGTAAAGAAGTTGTAAATCTTTTTAAGGAAGCTTCAATATCCATACCTATAACTGAATTTATAGGACCTGTCATACCAATATCTGTGATGTATCCAGTTCCCTTTGGTAAAACTCTTTCATCTGCAGTTTGAATATGAGTATGTGTACCAAACATAACACTTATTCTACCATCTACGAAATATGACATCGCTAACTTTTCTGCTGTGGCTTCTGCATGAAAATCTAATATTATAAAATCTGCTTGTATATTTTTTAATAATTCATCTATACAAGTAAAAGGGTTATCAGAAAGAACTGCCATATCTGTTCTACCAATTAAGTTAATAACAGCTATTTTCTTACCATCTTTTTCAACTATAGTGTAGCCTTTTCCTGGAACACCCTTTGAATAATTGGCTGGTCTAATAATTTTAGGACTATCAATAAAAGAGAAAATATCCTTCTTGCCCCATGTATGATTTCCCATAGTAATTACATCTATATTTAATTTACATAATTCATCAAATATTCTTGTAGTCATTCCCATTCCTTGAGCAACATTTTCTCCATTTACTACTGTAAAATCAATATTTTCTGCTATTTGTATATTTTCTAGTTCTTTTCTTAATTTTATTAAACTTCCTTCTCCTACTAAATCTCCAATTGCTAAAATTTTCATAACTTATCAAATCTCCTTTTTTATTTTTGGCTTTATTTAATAATTATTTATTTTTTTCGTTTTTAAATTTGCTAACAACTTTTCCAAGTATCCAAATTATTTCAGTTGAATTTCGTCTCGCATAACCCTTGCCTAAAGCTTTTCCACCTATTGTTAAAGAAGCAACTAAGGCACTTATAATAAACTGCAAGTTAATTGGAATATTAGAGCCTTGCATTAATTTCATTGAAATACCCGCACCAATAGCTCCACTTAAAACTCCACATATATCACCTATTACATCAGCGCAAAAATTTGAAACCTTTGTAGAATTTCTAATTAAATCAATAGCTGTTTTTGCTCCTTTAATTTTCTTTGTTGCTTTGGCATGAAAATCATCTTCCTTTGCAACTGTTATAGCAACACCAACTATATCAAATAAAATTCCTATTCCAATTACCACTAGTAAAATTATAATAGCAGGTATAATAGGCAAAATATCAACCGCTGAATTTGATATAAATGAAAATACTATTGAAAGTATAAAAGCAATTATAGATACTTGAATAAACCATTTAAATTCTGAATTTTTATTTTTATCTTTATTTTTCATGTTATCTCCATTCTGTATTATATATCTATTATAAAATACTATGAGCATTTTGTCGAGAGTATTATCAATAATTTTATTCAAACGACTTTTCATTTAAAAAACAAAAAAACGATAAGAAAAATCTTATCGTCCTTCGTATTTATGTTGGTAAAGTCCTATGTAAATTTTACGGTTTAGGTCTAGTCGAATTTCTCTACTTTGTACTAAACATTACTGTTTAGCCGTTTCCATTTAAACAAAGCATCCATATAAAATTTGGCTACCAGATTACCACTTAAATCCGTATCTTAATCCATACAACTCCTTAACAATATAAACAGTCTAGAAGTTTTCCTTGAAATATTACTTCTATTACTAATTTCTTTTGCAATAGTGATTTCATAGCAAATGATAAAAATATTTGGCCAAATATTTTTACCTTTTAAGCTAATCCCAAGACTGTCACTCAAAATAGGCATCACAATATATAATATTGTACAAATACGAAAATAGGAATAATTTATATATATGCCATTATATATGTTCCTATCCTCTTATTCCATAGCACACACAAGCTTGGCGTCTCGCGCAATACTACAAAACTGTTCGTCTGCCCTTTAGTGGATTTTTAGCCCCACCCTCATAATAGGCAATATTACTAGAATACTGCACCAACACTTATAATTATATCATAAATATATGTAAATGTAAAGTACGATATGTTAGATTTTACCTATTAAATTTTAATTATTAATTTAATAAAATTATAAATAAATCGTTTATGCTTTATTTAACAGATATTTTTCTTTATACCATTTAGCAAATTGGTCTTTTGCATCACCCCAAAAAGATGCTTCCTTCTCATAATCCATTTCTCTTAATTCACTCAAAGTTTTTGTTTCGCCATCTGGTATATAAAACTTATCATGCCATCTTCCTTTTGAACCTTTTGCAGTATATGATATACTTCCTGTTCCACCACTAGTAAATACTATTGCTTTTTTATTAGGCTCACAGAAAGCAAAGCAATGCTCTATTCTGGCTTTTCTATTTTTTTCATCTTTTAGTAATTCCAAAAATTTTTCAATTCCAATTTGCTTATCAAAGTAATGATTATATGGTCCTGGTAATCCCCCTAACGCATCAATATATAGCCCAGTATCAGATTTTAATACTGGTACATTTAACTTGTTAGCTGCATATTCCGCACTAAATGCTGCTACCTCACTACAAGTTTCGGCTTGAATCTCTAATATTTCAAAGTTTGGATTTACTATTTCAATATTAAAACCATACTTTTTTCTAAAAAATTCGTTTGCTTCATTTGCTTTATTTGGATTAGTAGTCAAATATACTAATTTATCCATATTATTCTCCTTGTTATAATATATATTTGTTTATATACTAAATTTTAGCCTAAAATTTTATAAAAAGGATGTAATATAACAATTACACCCTTTTATTATTATTGAATTAATTTAATAGTTTTATTATTTTGCATAATCTACTACTCTTTTTTCTCTAATTAAATTAACTTTAATTTGTCCTGGATATTCCATTTCTGTTTCAATTTTTTCAGCAACCTTTCTTGCAATAAGAGTCATTTCATCGTCTGATACTTTTTCTGGTTTTATTATAATTCTTATTTCTCTACCAGCTTGAATTGCATAAGATTTTTCAACACCCTCAAACGAATCTGCAATTGATTCAAGTTGCTCCAATCTTTTTATGTATGCATCAAGTGTTTCGCGTCTTGCACCAGGTCTTGAAGCAGATATTGCATCTGCTGCTTGAATTAAATATGCTTCTGGTGTTTGAGGCTCTACATCTCCATGGTGTGCTTGTACTGCATTTATTACTTTTGGGTCCTCTTTATATTTCTTTAAAATGTCTACACCAATTTCAACATGGGTTCCTTCCATATCATGGTCTAATGCTTTTCCTATATCATGTAATAATCCGGCTCTTCTTGCCAATTTAACATCTAGTCCCAATTCATCAGCCATTATTCTGGCTACATTTGAAACTTCGATAGAATGCATTAAAACATTTTGTCCATAACTTGTTCTATATTTAAGTTTTCCAAGTAAATTAATGATGTCAGGATGTAAATTGATAACTCCAGCTTCCATTGCAGCTCTTTCGCCTTCTTCTTTAATTGTTTTTGCAAGTTCTTCTTTGGCTTTTTCAACCATTTCTTCAATTTTTGATGGATGTATTCTACCATCATTAATCAATTTTTCTAAGGCAATTCTTGCTACTTCTCTCCTTAGTGGGTCGAATCCAGAGATTACAACAGCTTCTGGTGTATCATCAATTATAAAGTCGACACCTGTAAGTGTTTCTAAAGCTTTAATATTTCTACCTTCTCTACCAATTATTCTTCCTTTCATATCATCATTAGGAAGGGCTACTATTGATACAGTAGCTTCTGAGGTATGGTCTGCTGCACATTTTTGAATTGAATAAGTAATAACATTTTTAGCTGTTTCTTCTGCTTTTTCCTTAATTTGTTCTTCAATATTTTTGATTCTTTCAGCCTTTTCAGCTACTAATGTATCATCCAATTTTGCTAGTAATTGTGCCTTTGCTTCCTCCTCTGTAAGTCTTGCTATTCTTTCTAATTCATCTAATTCTGAATCTTTAAGTTTTTGAACTTCCTGTCTTTCTTCTTCAATGCTTTCTTCTTTTTTAGCTAATTGTTTTTCTTGTTGCTCTACACTATAAATTTTCTTCTCAAGGTTTTCTTCTTTTTGAATTAACCTTTTTTCTTGTTGTTGAACATCACTTCTTCTTTCTCTAATCTCGTCTTCTAATTCATTTCTCGCATTTATAATTTCTTCTTTTGCTTTTACAATTTCTTCTTTTTTCGCATTTTCAGCTTCTTTATTAGCATCTTCTAAAATTCTTTTTGCTTCAATTTCAGCACTTTTAATTTTTGATTCGGCTATTTTCTTTCTTGTTATATATCCAACGAATAGGAATACTACTGCTGAGACTAGAAAAATAGTGATATAAATTGCAATTTGCATAATAAATAACACCTCTTTTTCTATTTAAATTTTCAATGTACAAATATATATAATTTTTATAAATATTCTACAGTATATATTTTATTATTAAATCTAAAATATGTCAAGTAGTTATGGTGCAAAACCTATTTAAAAAGAACTAGAATTGATAAAATTCTAGTTCTTAAATGATTACTTTTTTATTTAAGCTCTTGGATGAGCTTTTTTGTAAATATTTTTTAATTCAGGTGTCTCAAACTGTGCATATACTTGTGTTGAAGATATATCTGAATGTCCAAGCATAGCTTGTATTGATTTTAAGTCAGCTCCATTTTGTAATAAATGGGTTGCAAATGAATGTCTTAAAACATGTGGTGTGATATCTTTTTCAATATGAGCTTGGTCTTTATAATATTTAACTATTTTCCAAAAACCTTGTCTTGTAAGTCTTGCTCCGTTTACATTAACAAATAAAGCTTGATTTTTTTCATCTTTTATCATTATAGGTCTTGCTTGGTCAACATACTCTTTTAGAGCTTTTTCAGCAAGTGTACCTAAAGGTATTGTTCTTGATTTCTTTCCATTTGAACAGGTGACAGTATTAGCTTCAAAGTCAACATCTTCAATGTTTAAATCAATTATTTCTGTTACTTTCATACCGGTAGCATAAGCAAATTCTAACATTGCTTTATCCCTAGTACCCTTTAAATCAACATCTTTTGGTTGGTCTAAAAGTAATTCAACTTCTTCTGAAGTTAATACACTTGGTATTCTCTTTTCAATTTTTGGAGATTGAAGGCCAGTTGTTGGGTCTTCTTTAATTTTCTTTGTTCTTAATAAAAATTGATAGAAAGACCTAATTGTTGCTAAACTCCTTGATGCAGTAGAAGTTTTCTTTCCCCCTTTTTTTAATTCCTCTATGTAATCGGCAATATCTTGTTCTGTAGTCTTAGTATAATTAATGTCCATTTCATTAATATATCTTTCAAATTGTAGTATGTCTCTTCTATAAGATTGTAAAGTGTTGTCTGATAATTTTTTATCATTTTGTAAAAATTCTAAAAAAAGTTTAATTTGCTTTTCCATTATTTTTCCTTGCCCCTTTAAAATCAATATTGTTTTACATAAACTTATTATGTTATATCAAATAATTTTTAAAAAGTAAATAGATTTTTTAAAAAATTACAATTACTTTTTGAAAAATTTTTGATTACTCTTTTTTCAAAAAATTTAATTTTTTTATATAAATTTTATAATTGTTAAAAACAAGTTACTTGATAAATATGTTTCTATAAATGCTGATATAAATAGTAGTGCAATAGATATTAATATGCTTAAAAAATACCTTGTTATTGCGTATTTGATGTTCTCTTTGCTTCTGTCTTTTATAATAGTTTTATACATTTTTATTCCACTTAGTATCAAATAAAATATCGTTGGTATTTCAATGATTTTATTAAAAAACGAAAGTGAAATACTAAATAATAATCCTTTTCCAATTCCTAAAGTAGTACTTATTGCTGAAATCGTGTATCCAATGCAGAATCCTTTATATCCTATTATTAAGTAAAGTGCTGGTACTCCAATTATTGATACACTTAAAAATGCTATTAATAATATAAGTTTTGCATCTTTAATTAAAATTTCAAAAATTAATTTTGAATAATCTATTGCTTTACCATCTTTTATTTGTGATGTAAAATTATTTATATATTCGGATATTTCATTTACTTGCGTTTCATTGGAATTGTTTAAAAAAGCTGTTCCTAGAAAAATCCCAATTATAAGAATTATTGCAAATATCAAATATTCCCTTATATTTTCTTTTATGTGCTTTTCCAATTTTTTTCTCATGTATCATCCTCCTGATACATAATATCTATTCGTAACACAAAGAAAATATAACGCATTTTTATTCATTTGTTTTAGTTTCTAATTTTCCATATACTCCACCGCCACCAGCGTGAATGTGAACATTACCATTTCGTGAATTGTCAATTATTTCAGCAAGTTTTAATCCTACTACTGCCTCCAAATCATCTTTTGTGGCTTTATTTAATATTGTCATTTCTGTTCCAAAATGTTCTAATAACTTGTCAATTGCTTTATTTCCTACGCCTGGCATGAATTGAAGCGGAATTTGATAATTATACTTAGGTCTAAATTTTGGACTCTTTGATTCTTGG
>CANQXO010000033.1 GCA_947627825.1 uncultured Clostridia bacterium | reverse complement strand
CCTGTTACAGTAAATAAATGCGTTATTCCGTTTTTTACTAGAAACTCTGCAATGTAATCTGAAACTTTAACTTTCATAAAATTTATCTCCTTTTATTTATAATCAATTAGGTTCTTCATAAAATTTAATGCGGCAATTTATTAGTCCTTTCTTTTTTTCATTTGGTATAATTTCTGTATGTATTTTACTCATTTTAGTTAAAATTATTGTTAGCATAATTGATATTAAAGCTAATGGTCTTATAAGAGAGCCTGCATTCAGTGTTGTATCTTTATATGTATATTCAAACCAATTCATAGGTATTATTGTAATTCCAAACAATATTGCATATACAATATCTTCCCATTTTTTTGTATCTTTTTCAATGATAAAAAAGCCAATAGGAATGAACATATGAATTAGTGTATAATCATAAGAAACATATGGAAATGTAATCATCATAACAGTTAGCAAAGCTATTATCTTCCACTCTTCTTTTTCTAAAAAAATTATATACAGACCTATTAATATCGCAATCGCAATAATAAAAAATGTATATACTATCAAACCTAATCTGCCACATAGGTCTCCACCAAAAAGCAATTTATAGTAGTTAATCATTGACCATATTGTGTGGTCAAATTTAACACCGTTTACTGTTTCCACTTGAGTATTGATAAATGATTCAAATCCAGAAACTGCGATTGGTAAAGTAGCAAAAGTTCCACCAAGCAAAACATAACCTAAACTTGTTACAATTATACATATAATTCCACATATAAAGCACTCTTTTATGCGCTTTTTTTGAAGAAAAAGCAATATAAATACAGCTGGATATAGTTTCATGCAAATAGGAAATGCCAGCATCACAGCTGCTGTTTTATAATTTTGCTTTTTATAAAATATAAAAAACAAAATTAAAGATGCCCAAACAACATATTCTAAATTTGCTCTATCTACTTCAAACATAAATGGATATGATAAAAATGTAAGTAGTATCATGGTAATTAAAATAAATTTATTTTCTTTCTTAAACAATATAAAATAACAAAAGACTACAAAAATACATGTAGCTATTAAAGTTATTGCATAAGTTACCATTTTTTCTTTTATAAATAAATCAAATATTATTATGATGATATACATCAAAGGGAAATAATTGCTCGCAGCCTTTGCTCCGAGAATATACCCCAAGTCTTGTTGCTTCTACTGAGTTTGCATAATCCATAAATCTATCTTCTCTCAAAAATAAGAATGAATTTTTCGTTATTATATATATTAATATCCCTATAAGCATCCCGAGAATTGTTACACTCAAAATTATAATTGCTTTTTTGTTACTTTTTTTCATTTGCTTCTTCCTTTATTATTTTAATTTATACTTTCCCTTATTTTCTTTATCATATAATTAATTTTTTCATCTGTCAACCCCGGATATACTCCAACCCAAAATGTATCTTTCATAATTCTATCCGTATTTTCTAGGTTTCCGATAGTTCTGTAGCCTTCTTGTTTTTCTCTTAATTCATCAAAACATGGATGTTTTGTTAAATTTCCTGCAAATAAATTTCTTGTTTGAATTCCACTTTTCTCCAAATATTTTACTATCCTATTTCTATCTACTCCTTCTTTACATGTTATTATAAATCCAAACCAGCTAGGGTCTGAATTTAAAGTTTTTTCAGGCAAAATTATTTTATTTTCTAACCCTTTTAGTCCTTCTTTTAGTTTATTAAAATTATTTTTTCTCTTTTCAATAAAAGAATTTATCTTTTCAAGCTGTGCACAGCCTACTGCTGCCTGCATATCTGTTGCTTTTAAGTTGTATCCAAAATGAGAATATACATATTTATGGTCATATCCGAACTGGAAGCTCGCCATATTTCCTATCAAACCTAGCTCCGGCATAAATTATCTACCCCAGAAGGGCACATGCAATCTCTTCCCCAATCTCTAAAGGACCTAATAATTTTATTTAATAAACTATCATTTGTATAAACTGCTCCACCTTCTCCCATTGTCATATGGTGTGGTGGATAAAAACTTGATGTTCCAATATCTCCTATTGTTCCAGTTAATTTTTCTTCTCCGTCAATTACATATTTTGAACCTAAAGCATCACAGTTATCTTCTATTAGCCATAAATTGTGCTTTTTGCAAAACTCCTTCACAGCTTTTAAATCAAACGGATTTCCTAAAGTATGTGCAAGCACTACCGCTTTTGTCTTATCTGATAAAGCTTTTTCTAACATGCTTACATCAATGTTATATTCCGGAATTGTTACATCAACAAAAACAGGAACTGCACCATATTGTATAATTGGTGCAACAGTAGTTGGAAAGCCACAACTTACTGTAATTACTTCGTCACATCTATTTATTCTTCTTTCTTTTAAAAGTGGAGAAGTTAATGCCATAAAAGCAATTAAGTTTGCAGAAGAACCGGAATTTACTAAAGAACAATATTTTACTCCTAAAAATTTTGCAAATTCTTTTTCAAATTTTTCTGTATATCTTCCAGATGTTAACCAAAATTCTAATGAACTATCTACAAGGTTTACCATTTCTTTGCTATCATAAACCCTTGATGCATATGGAATTCTATCACCTTCTTTAAATTCTTTTTCTTGGTTATGGTATTTTTTTGCATATTCTTCTACCATTTTTAAAATCTCTTCTCTTGCCTCTTCTTCATTCTTGTTTTCAAACATATTTTTTACTTCCTTTCAATTTATTTCTTCTATTTCTTTTATACTTTTAACTTTTTCGATATTATCAAAATTTTCTTCATTTATGAATATTATCCAGCCACGTTTTTCATTATAAATTTTCTTATATTTTGTTTCAAGTAAATTATCTATTTCTTCTTTATATTTCTTATCTAGATTTTCAAAAAGTGTTTTTTCTATGCATATTGAAGTGTTTTCCTCTTTCATAAATTTTATAATCTTCTCACAGTCTTCATATGTAAATAAATCTACATATGAAGGGAATTTCTTTAAATCTTTTTGCTCTGTTTCTATATAATAATAAACTTCTTCAGGTACTACAAAATCTACTCTTCCTAAAATTTCTTTTAGCTTTTTTGCATAATCTAAGTTTTCCCACTTAAAATTATATTTAAAAATTATATCTTTTTTGAACCTCAATTGTACATTTTGTTCTGCGAAAAATGAATAAACTACAGTCGCTGAAAAATTAGTTAATATAGTAAAAATCACCATAAATATTATACCACTAAATGCTTTGCCCGTTTTTGTATATTTTTTGAAATTAGATAATATATTATCTAAAAATACAAATGCTAATATTACTCCTGGATAACTAACCACTTCAAAGTTAGGTTCTGCACTTCTTCCTTGAAAGTATGAAAATATTCCGCGCGCCTAAAATTGCAAGTGAAAATATTAAACTATTTTTCTTATATTCCTCTTCATCCCCCTGATTTTTCATAAATTTTAGTTTTCTTATTGTAACTGCAAGCGCTATTCCATAAATTAAAGCAAGCAATATCCATGGTCCGCCAAAATATTATTCTTAGCATGAAAAATCCTGAGCCCCAAAAAACAGACTGTCCGAAAATTATATTTTTTATTCCGAGAATTTCTCCGTGTTCTTAAAAATGTTATAAGGTTTAAAATTCCAAAATAAAGAATAACTGTTAAAATAACTCCTAAAAACACTTTTGCAATTTCAATATATGTTTTCTTTTCCTTTAAAGAATTAAAATATAATATCTCATATCCTTGAAACATTATCCAGACGCCAAGCACAACAGCACCTGTTTCTAAATTCCATAACATTCCGTGCGGTACATAATAGCACTCCCCCTATTTTACGTAGGACCTCATGTTTTTCTCTAAACTTATTATATATAAGGAGATAAATAAGCATAAGCACAGGAAATATTAATCTATGTGGTGTATATTGTAAAGCACTATACATTTCTAATAAATATTCATGAATGGATAAAGTAAAAATTAATGCTAAAACACAAAATATCCATAATACTTTGTTTTTTATCAATTTGTTTGAAAAAATTGCAAGGCATGCAAAAGAAATTACAATAAGGATTGTAACAACATAACTAAACTTTAAAATGCTTACTCCGCCTAGTAAATTCAAAATAAAAAAGAAAAAGTATGAATAATATCCATAAAGTGAATTAAAATCTACCCCAGGAGTTAAACCACTCGCTATTTTATATATAGGATAATAATATGCTCCAAAATGATGTGCATCTAAGTCTATTTGTGCATAACTATTATTTATATACATAAATCCTACCGCTAAAATTACAGCTATAGCTAAGGCATATAATATTATTTTAAAAATTTTCTTTGCTTTTTTGCTACTCAATTTTTGATATAAAATTACGGTAGCTATGCAAATTAAAAATGCTATAAAAAACTTAAGTAAGTAATTATAAATCAAAGTTTGTAAAATATAATAAACATTTTCACTAGCAATTCTTATAATCAAAATTATTAAAACAAAAATAACCGCTCCAATTATTACTTCTAATGTTTTTGTATCTATATCAAAATTTTTTTTATCTAAAATTTTATATATTGCAATAAATGCAATGGGGAAGAGAAATGTAATTAAAGCATATGCTACTGTTTCTGATTTTTCTGATACAAAGCAAGAAATATCGCTCACAAAATTTTCTTCAATATATTCTACATCTAAGTTATCATGAATTAAAGTTATAGCTAAAAAGCCAATAATTGCCATTAGCAAAACTGATAATATGAAACTAATTATCGCAATTTTATTTTCTCTCTTCATTATATTTTCCCCTTTTTGCTTTATATTTCGTTTATTCTACCAATATTTTCAAAATTTTCTTTGCTCACAAGTATTACCCAATTATATTGTTCTAATTCTACTACTTGATATTTTTCTTTAATAATCTTATCTAAATATTCACTATAGTGATATTTTAGAAAATCAAAAATACTAGCTTGCACGCATATTGAATTATCTGTATCTTGCATAAATTTAACAATTCTTCCACAGTTTTCATATGTAAATATATCTTCATATGCTGGAAATTTTTTCATGTCTTCTTGCCCTGTTGCAAGATAATAATACGCTTCGCCAGATAATATAAAATCTACTTTTCCTAGAATTTCTTTTAATTTTTCTGCTTTTTCTAATCCTACTTCCATGCAACTCGTAGAAAATAGTGTTTCTTTTTCAAATTGCTGAAAAATTTATAAATATGGTAAGTATTATTAAAAATGTCACACTACTAAATACTTTTCCCAATTTTGTGTATTTTTTAAAATTATCTAATATGTTATCTAAAAATACAAAGGTTAATATTATTCCGGGATATGTAACCACTTCAAATACAGCCTCATGACTTCTTCCTTGAAAATATGAAAATATTCCGTGCACCTAGAATTGCAAGTGAAAATATCATGCTATTTTTCTTATATTCTTCTTCATTTTCTTGGTTTTTCATGAATTTTAATTTTCTTATTGTAACTGCAAGTGAAACTCCATAAACTAAAGCAAGTAATATCCAAGGATGCCAAAGTTCCATTTCTATCATATAAAATCCTGAGCCCCAGAAAATAGACTGTCCGAAGATTATGTTTTTAATTCCAAGTAATTCGCCGAGTTCTAAAAAACGCCA
Source organism: uncultured Clostridia bacterium (assembly GCA_947627825.1). The sequence goes on along the minus strand of CANQXO010000033.1, from coordinate 7,226 downwards.
AAACATTTAAAATTATAAAATATAGCCAAACTGTTAAAACAATTTCCAAAACAACTTTTGCAATTTCAATATACGTTTTTTTATTCTTTAATGAATTAAAATATAATATTTCATATCCTTGAAACATTATCCAGACGCCAAGCACAATAGCTCCTGTTTCTAAGTTCCATATCATTCCGAAGCGTACATAATAACACCCCCCCTATTTTACGTAAAGCCTCGTATTTTTCCCTAAACTTGTTATATATAAGAATATAACCAAGCATTAACATAGGAAATATTAATCTATGTGGTACACATTGCAAAGTATCATATCCTAATGTTAAATCTCCATGAATAAATAACATAAATATTGATGCAAGAATTAAACTTATCCATAGAATTTTGTTTTTTATTAACTTACTTGAAAAAATTGCAAGGCATGCAAAGCAAATTACAATAAGAATTGCAATAATATAGCTAAACTTTAGAATACTCACTCCTCCTAATAAATTTAAAATAAAACAGAAGAAGTACGAATAATATCCATAAAGTGAGTTAAAATCTACTCCAGGTGTTAAGCCACATGCTACTTTATAAACAGGATAAAAATATGCCTCAAAATGATGTGCACTTTCCGCTGTTTGTGCATAACTATTATTTATATACATAAAACCTGTAGCTAAAATTACTAAAGCCATTAATATATATAATATTATCTTAAAAATTTTTTTTACTTTTTTATTTTCTAATTTTTGATAAGCAATAACTCCTATTATCGAAACTATTAGAGATATTATAAATAAAATTAAATTAGACTTTATTAAGGTTTTTTCACTATAAAATTCCCATTTAAAAAAGAATATAACAATAAGCGCTATTATTGCTATAGCAGAAACACATATTACTGCGTTTATTATTTTTGAATTTATATCTAATTTTGTTTTATCTAAAATTTTATATATTGCAATAAAGAAAATAGGGAATGAAACCGTAATTAAAGCATATGCTATTGTTTCTGATTTTTCTGCTGTAAAATTTATTGCTCCATGTATGTAAGTACGTTTTATATACTCTACATCCAAACTATCATGAATAAAAGTCTTAATTAAAATGCCTATAGCTACCATTAAAACAATAGATAATATAAAACTAATTATTGCATTTTTATTCTCTCTTTTCATTTTTTTCGTTTTCCCCTTTTGTTTTATATTTCATTTAATCTACCAATATTTTCAAAATTTTCTTTGTTTACAAGTATTACCCACTCGTATTTTCTTAAATTTATTTCTTGATATTTTTCTTTAATAATTTTTTCTAATTCTTCATTATAGTGATATTTTAAAAAGTTTAAAGTTCCAGATTCTATACAAATTGACGTATCCTCATCTTGCATAAAATCAATTATTTTTTCACAATTTTCATATGTAAATAAATCCTCATATGCAGGAAATTTTTTCATATCTTTTTGCTCTGTTGCGAGATAATAATATACCTCATTTGTTAATACAAAATCCACTTTTCCTAAAATATTTTTTATGTCTTTTGCATATTCTAACTTTCCTTCTATAAGATTTGTTTCAAATAAATATGTTTTATTCAATCTATTTTTTATAAAATTTTTTGCACACATTCCATAAATTATTGTGGCAGAATAATTTACTAATATTACTGATATTAGTAAAAATATAATAGCTCCAAACGCTTTACCTATCTTTGTATATTTTGAAAAGTTTGTTAATAAACTATCTAAAAATATTCCAATTAGCATAATACCTGGATAGCTTACAAAAACTAATAAATCTTGAAGACTTCTTCCTTGAAAATATGAAAATATTCCGTGCGCCCAAAATTGCAAGTGAAAATATCATACTATTTCTTGAATAATTTTCTTCATCTTCATTTCCACCCATAAACTTTAATTTTTTTATACTAATAACTAATGCTGCAGCATAAATCAAAGCAAGCAATATCCATGGCTGCCATAGCCCCATTCTCTCCATATAGAAACCTGAGCCAAGAAAAACAGATTGCCCAAAGATTACATTTTTAATTTCAAGTAACTCTCCGCGTTCTTATGAATATAATAGCATTCAAAATTCCCAAATAAAGTAATAATGTAAATACTACTCCTAGGAACACCTTTGCAATTTCTAAGTATGTTTTCTTATCCCTTAATGAATTAAAATATAATATTTCATACCCTTGAAACATTATCCACACACCAAGTACAACCGCTCCTGTTTCTAAGTTCCATAACATTCCGAAGCGCGCATAAAATAGCTCCCCCTATTTTACGTAAAACTTCATGTTTATTTCTAAATTTATTGCATATCAAAATATATATTAAAATAAGTGCTGGAAATAATATTCTATGTGGTACACGCTGTAAAGAATTATAGCCTATCATTAAATATGCATCAAAAGCCATTGTAAACATTAATGCCATGACTACAATTAGCCATAATACTTTATTTCTTATTATTTTATTTGCAAAAATTGCAAAACAGATAAACGAAGTCAAAACAAGAAATGTAATAATATAACTAAATTTTAAAATACTTATTCCGCCAAAAATATTTAAAATAAATGAATAGAAATATGAGTAATATCCATAAATAGAATTAAAATCTACCCCAGGTGTTAATCCACTATTTACTTTATAAACAGGATAAAAATATGCACCAAAATGATGTGCATCTAATTCTGTTTGCGCATAACTATTATTTATATACATAAAGCTAACAGCTGAAATTACAGCAATTGCTAATATATATATTATTATTTTCAAAATTTTCTTTGCTTTTCCATTGTTTAATTTTTGAAATAAAATGATTGCTAATGCAGAAAATAATAATGTAATCAAAAACACTATTAAATGGTCGTATATTAAAGTTCGCTCAATACAATATGCATCTAGTATAGTCATTTTTGTAATAATAACTATCAATGTTAAAATAAAACTTCCGATAATCAATTTTAATGTGTTAAAATCTATATCAAATTTTGTTTTATCTAAAATTTTATATATTGCTATAAATGCAAGTGGGAAGGAAGCCGTAATTAAAGCATATGCAATTAATTCTGACTTTTCTGCTGTAAAATTTTGCACGCTAATTACATAAGTACGTGATATGAGCTCTACATCTAAGTTATCATGGATAAGACTTATTGTTAAAATACCAATAATTACCATTAGCAAAATTGATAATATAAAACTAATTATTGCAATTTTATTTTCTCTTTTCATTTTTTCTCCTTTTGTTTTTTTTTAATTTTTTATTTAAATGCCCATAATTTGTTTAATAAAAAGTTTAATGGAATTGTTACGATTAAATTCAAAAGTGTCGCAATGTAATGTGGTATTCCAAAATATGTTTCTTCGACAAATAATAAAATTGCCGTTAAAAATAAGCCTGTTATAGAATAAGATGCATAAACTTTAAGTAATTGCTTAAATGGATTTTGTTTTTCTTCATTTTCTGATTTAAATACAAATTTTCTGTTTAACATGAAAGATATAAAAACTGTTATAAAAAATGCAATAAAATTTGATATTTGCTCATGCAAATGCAAAGCATAAAAACTCACATTTGTAATAATGTATGAAAGTACAGTATTTACTCCTCCAACTATTCCAAATTTAAAAAATTGTTTTATTAATTTCATTAAATCTTCTTTAGAATTTATATTAAATTTTGATAATATTTTATTCATTTTTAGCCATTTTCCTCCATTTTTTTCTCCTGTCTTTTTGACAAATTCTCTATTTTATAATAATTTAATAATTGATGTTCAAATTTTTCTCTATGCTGTTTCACTATTGTATCTAATATAACTCCACATTGAGCAATTATGATAGAAAATATCATTATTCCTGTTGCAAGAACTGCTGAAGGCACTTTTGTTATATAATGATTTCTTGCAAATTCAACTAACACCGGAATTCCGATAATAAGTCCCAAAACTATAAAAACAAATGCAATAGAAAAGAAAAACCACCTTGGTTTATAATCTTTATACATGCTAATTATTTTTTTGCAAACTTTTATCCCGTCTGAAACAGTATTTATTTTTGAACTGCTTCCTTCCATTCTATCTTTATAATCTATTGGAATTTCTTTTATGATAAACCTTTTATCTAATGCATACAAAGTCATTTCTGTTTCAATTTCAAAATTTTTACTCATTACGGGCATATTTTTCACAAAAATTTTATTAAAAGCTCTATATCCGACTCATTACATCTTTTAAATTAGAATTAAATAGACTATTTATCGTTTTTATAACAAGTTTATTTCCAAACTCATGAAATAATAATTTGTTTTCTTGTTTATATTTTCCTTGGCTCATTCTATCGCCAACTACCATGTCGGCTTTTCCTTCTCTTATTGGCTCGATTAATTTATGTACATCCTTTGCAAGATATGTATTATCTCCGTCTACTAAAACATATATATCTGCCTCAACTTCTCTAAACATCCTTCTTACAACATTGCCTTTTCCTTGGTTATATTCTCTTCTAACTATTGCGCCCGCTTCTTTTGCAATTTTATATGTATTATCTTTTGAATTATTATCATAAACATATATTTTCGCATTTGGTAATTCTAGTTTAAAATCCTCGATTACTCTTTTTATTGATAGTTCTTCATTATAGCAAGGTATTAATACTGCTACATCCTCTTCCACTTAAAAATTTCTCCTTTTTTTAGTTGATTTTTTATTTCTTATTTTATATAATTATAACATATTACTTTAAAATGTAAATAGAATTTTTGAAAGGTATTTTAAAAATGTTTGACAATTGCTCTAAATTTTTTAATAAACACCAAACTGCTATACAATATATAATTTTTATAGTTTTTTTTATTTTTAACCTTATTTTAATGCTTCTACATGAACCTTGGAGAGATGAAATTCATGCTTGGAATATGGCAAAATATTTATCTCTTAAAGATTTATTTATTGTTAGTAGATTTGATGGTCATCCTATTTTATGGCACCTTATTTTAATGCCATTTGCTAAATTAAATTCACCAATTATCACCTTAAATTTCATCAGTTTAATAATAGTTTCTATTTCAGCATTGTTGTTCATTTTCAAAACTAAAATGAACAATATATTTAAAATTATTGTTCTATTTACAGTGCCTTTTTCTTATGCCTTTCCTGCAATTTCTAGAAATTATTGCTTAGTTTTATTATTTTTAACAATTATTGGTATTTTCTATGATAAAAGATATGAGCATCCTATAATTTATGCCATTTTTATAAGCTTACTTATACATACTCATTCTCTTGCATGGGGCGTTGTTGCAGGACTTACAATAACTTTTTATATTTATGAATTGTTTTTATATATTTTTAAAAAGAAAAGAGATATAAAAATAAAACCTATTGTTATAGGTTTATTACTTATAGCTTTTAATACCTTTTTAGTTGTATTTCAGTTATTTGGTACATCTAATCCAGACTATTCTACTAAATACACCGAAAATATGAGTTTAATATATAAAATTAGTGTACAAATATTATTAATTTTAGCAATAGGACTTTTTATTATTTTAAAATCTTCTAAAAAGAATATTAAGGAATATCTAGTTCTTGCAATAGGTTTATTGTTTCACATTCTTGTATATTTTACTTTTTACTCTTCAATTTCAATCGAAAGGGAAATTTTGATATATGCTATTTTCTTATTTTTTATTATACTTCTTTCAAAAACTGATATTCCAAGAAAAATATTAAATATTTTCTGCATTTTTTATTTAATATCAGTTTTATTATTTGGAATGCTAGGAAAATTTTTTACTCTTTTATATCAAGATATTTTATGTCCATTTTCTTCTGCACAATACATGGCAAGATATATTAATGAAAACCTTATAGGTGAAGATACTATTTTAATTGACTCATCTATAATTTGCCAAACTATTGAGCCATATCTAGAAAATGCTCGTTTATATGATGTTGTATACGAAGATTACTTAGAAAATATAAAATATATGTCAAGTAATTATGCAGATGCTTATGTTAAACTACTTCTTTCAGAAGAATATAAAGGAAAATATATAATACTTTCTTTAAACTCAAGTTTAAAAATGCCCGAAAATTATGAACTTATATATGAAACTCCTCTTTCAATTCACTCTGAAAATTATACTTTATATTATATTAAATAATTTGCAAGCTAATTGTTTTAAATTGTATGCATTTTGTTGACATTTGTGTATAATATGTAGTATAATATAATTATATTATAAAATAAAGAGGTGATAAGAATATGTCTACAATAAGAATTAATGATAATATAAAAAAAGATATTATGCCTATTTTAAATGATTTGGGTTTATCCCTAAGTGAAGCTATAAATATATATTTGCATCAAATTAAAATAAATAATGGAATTCCGTTCACTTTAAGATTAAAAAATAATGTCGAATTAAATGATGAACATGGTTCTTATGTATGTAAATATGGGTGTTTACACGATTATTCTAATGTCAATTTTAAAGAATTAGAAAAAGACGTAATTGATAAAAAATATAATTCAGTAGAAGAATTAAAAAAAGACTTAGAAAAGGATGTTGAATAAAAAATATGTATAAAATAGAAATTACTAAAACTTTTAAAAAGAGCTTTAAAAAGTTGCAAAAAAATGGTTTCAATACTAATTTATTATATGAAGTTGTTGAAATGCTAGCAAGGGGTGAAACTTTACCAAGGAAATATGAAAACCACCCCTTGAAAGGTAAATATATCAATTCTCATTCAAATTTATTTTAATCTATTAAATTCCTTAATCTGCTCTTCTATGCATTTTACTTTATCCTTTGCTTTTGTAAATTCCACAGTTTTTTGAACTGCTTTTTCTATGTTCCAAACAGGCTTCCAATTAAACGTACTCTTTATTTTAGAACAGTCTAATTTCAAAAATTTTGCCTCGTGAGGGCCTTTTTGCTCTTCTTTTATATATTCTATACCCTCGCCCCAATATGTGCAAAATAACCTTGCAAGTTCTTCAACTGTTATACAGTCTTCTTCATTTGGTCCTACGTTATAGTTTCCTTCAAAATTTTTATCCTCATATTGTTTTTTTGCTATCATTAAATATGCAAATAGAGGGTCTAAGACATGCTGGAATGGCCTTATCGAGCTTGGATTTCTTAAAACTATTTTTTCTTTTTTTTTAGCTGCTCTTATGCAGTCTGGAATTATCCTATCTTTTGAAAAATCGCCTCCAC
>CANQXO010000032.1 GCA_947627825.1 uncultured Clostridia bacterium | reverse complement strand
TGCTTCTAAGTTTTCTTCTAAATATACTTCTAAAATATATCTTCCTTCTTTTTTAATTGAAATATCTTGAATTCCGAATTCCTTTTATTTTTAATAATTCTGTTATTTGCCTTTCTTGAAGTTGATACTTTGTTTCTGTTTGGATTTCATTTTCAATTCCTTTTGCCATCTTTTTTATAGCCTTTGATACTCCATCTAGTTGCCTGCTCATGTTTTTTTGGTTTTCTTCCACTTTCTTTTTCCAAATGAAATTAGTTTTGGCTACTTTATAAGATAGGTTAATGGTTCTAATTACCTGAGAAATATCATTTTCTAAATGTTTGCTTATATCTTTATCATCAAAACCTACAATATAACTATTGCATTTCGCAAAGATTTCTAATAAATCTCTTCTTTCTATTTCTTGTTTATCAATTAAAAATTTAAAAATTTCATTTATTATTTTACCGATCTGTATCTGCCATATCGTCATATAACATATTTTCTTTATAAGCTTCTAAATTGCTTAATAGCTCTGCTATAAAAATTTGTTTATTACTGTCATATGAAGATTTTTCTATATTGTTATATGTAACTGCCATTTCTTTAATTGCATCTGATACATGATTTAAATTTTCTACTACTTCTTTGCTTCTATTTAATGCCCTGTTTGGTGTAACTGGCAATAATTTTGATTTACCAATAAATTCTTCTAATTCAATATTTATATTTTTTGGCAAAGCAAGTAAGCCAATAGATGCTAATAATATTTCTTTAAAGTGGATTAGTTCCACAGTATATCCGTTAGAAGCATATGCTAAAATTACATTTCCTAAGGCAAACCCTACTACAACTCCTATTTTACCAAATCTGTTTAAAATACCTGCCATCATCCCTGAAATTGCATATGCTGCTATCATAATAGGTTCTGCTCCTGTTATAACACCAATTGTAACACCAATTGTTACTCCTGCTGTTGTTCCTACTAAAATTCCATTTTTCCATCCTAATATCATAACAATTAAGATGCTTAAAATATTTTTTATTCCAAATCCTAATATACTAAAATCTCCAAATGCTGCAAAACTAATTGAAAGTATTAAGCTTGCCCCAATTAACTCTTCTATTGTGAAAGCTCTCTTTTCCCAAAACTCCTGTAAAACAACTGTTGAATTTACAAATATTTTATAAAATACTAATCCAATAATTGCAAGTGTAATACCTGACAATATATCATAAATTGTAAAACCTGCTATAAACAGTTTTACTGCTTGTATGATTAAAACAGATAGAAAAACATTTTTTCCTATTTTAACTTTTTCGTTTCGTTCTTTTTCATTATAAATTGGTTTAAGAATAAATAAACTAGCTATTAATACAAGTGATGTTAAAAAATATCCTAAAGCACCACCTACCCCGTATTTAATTAGGTTTCCTATTAATGAAATAAATACAATTCCTAGTAATGGTATAGAAGATGCAAAACATGCACCTAACATACTGACACTAAAAATGGAAAACTCTCCTCCTAACCCTACCATAGATAGCATAAAGGAAAGTATGTATAAAACTACATTTTTTATAGAAAATACATTTGAAAAAATATTTAATTTACTATTTTCTCTTTCTATTACATTTTGAAACATCCTTACCACCTCTTTCATTTTTATAGGCCTATTTTACTACTTGTCCTTCGTGGTTTTTGTCTTTTTTAGGCATCTAACCTAAAAAAGTTTTTTACATTTTATAACATTTATTTTTATTTTTACACTTATTATTCTTTTTTATTTTTTTTATTTTATTACATAATGTCAAAAAAAGCAATATAAATATTAAAAATTGTCGCAAGGGACGGGGCAAATTGCCCCGTCCCCGACGACAATTATCTTTTTAGCACATATTTTTTAATTAAGATTATTCCTGTAGATATTATTCCAAGCGTACTTATCAATAATAATGCAATTGATACATAATTTAAGTTTTTACCAGTTGGTGGTAATACTGTTACGTCTTCTGCTCTATCATCATCATATTCAGATGTTGTTGTGGTTCCTGGTATGTAGTTTCCTGGAGTTGTTACAATTGTTGAACCACCTGATTTTATGGTTTTGATAATTTCTGCATTATTTTCAAAAGTAGCATCTTCATTTGAAACATTAGCTAATAATTTAGAAACTATAAGTGACATTTGTGCTTTTTTATTTGCTCCTTCTATTGGTTTTAACTCTGATGATAATTTTTCTTCTATTAATAAAACTTTATTTGTACTACTTAATAAGCTTTTCATTTGACTTGTATTTTCTAGTAAGCCTTGAGTGATTAGGCTGTTTTTGTTTACATCTGATTGTAAAATTTCTCCCGATGTCTCATCAATTCCATTTGCACTAATATTATTATCTATATAATCAATTACTTGTCGTGCATCTAGGGTTACTAAATCGCTTACATTTTGTCCATGTCCTTTACCATATGTGTAGAAGTCTTTATTTAGATAATCTAATTCACTAATATTTTCTACTTCTAAGCCATATTCAATCTCTAATTGTGCACCTTCTATAAGCTCACTGTCTATTTCAACTTTTATCTGCGCATTTTTTCCATTAGATTCTGGAAGTAATACCGCATTATTTACATTTCCTTCTAATTTACCATCTTTAATATTTGCATCTACTAAAACATTTGAATTTGCTAAGGTAATTTTTGCACTTTTAACCGTTTTATTTAACTGTAATGCTTGTTTTGCTCTTTCTACTATTCCAAAATCTATGCTTTTTAAGTAGTTTTCTTTACCAGATTTCTTTACTGCATAAATACCATTCATCTCTATTGTTCCGTCCGATTTAGTTTTGTATTCTCCTCTTGCATTGCTTCCACTATCATAATATTCTACATTTACTTCAAATCTTGGTGTTGTTGAATCCATTTGTGTAATTAAGTTCTCGGTATTTCCATCTTCAAGTTCTATCTGTCCATTGTAAGCCTCAATTACAGCTTTATTTTTATTTGTCATTAGTTTTGTTTGTGCATCAATTTCTTTTCTTTTAGCATAATTATCTATAGCATCAGATACTCTTTTTTCTTTATTTTCGCTTGTATTCCACTCTATAGCTTTAACTTTATTAGATTTTTTAAATTCATCTCTATACCATAATATATTGTCACCTACTTTAAAGCCACCTTTCATGTTGTAAGTTGTTTCATCTACAATTGTTGCTTTATACTCTTGTACTTTATGCTTTTCATCTCCCCAGATAAATTGGATTGTATATTGCCCTGGTATGAATCCTCCTATTGTATAAGTTCCATCTTTATTAAGTGATTCGGTTGTAGCGTCTACCCACTTTTTGTTCGTTGAATCGTATACTTTTGCTATACTTCCATCTGAATAATTAAGCATTCGCACAGTTACTCCGCCTAATGTAGAATCACTGCTATCAAATATTCCATCACCTTGACGAACCTTTCCTTGCATAATTTCATTTGTATTAGTTCCTAATACTTTATCTACAAATACTGTTCCTGATACTTTTCTTTCGTCTTGTAATACTAATTTTAAGCCTGGTGCTTTATCTGTATCATCTTCATATGTCTCAACATCACCTGCTTTTGTATTTCCTGGTTGAGAGTTTTTATCTATTGCAGCATAAGCAGAGTTATTGTTGTCCCTAATTGAATAAGAACTTATTTCCAAAACATTATCTAATTTTACTTCTTGATTAGCATCTAAAATATCTACAATATTTTTTGGAATAACTGTTAATTCTACATAAATAAATTTCTCTGATCCTTCTGCTATTTCAAAATTTACAAGTTTTATCCTTACTTTTTTATATTCACTACTTCCTGAATTTTCTGCTGTAATGCTATGTTTTATATTATTATTTTCTTGTTTTATTGATCCGTCGTCATTAATAGCTGTTCCTATATTTATATCTTGATATTTTGTATCATAGTAATCCACTACTTCATTAATACGTGCAATTAGGTTTGATTTATTTTTAATACCTATTTTGTATGTTACCTTTACTGATAATGGATCAGGTCCTGTATAGTGTACATCAGAAGCATATAATGCTCTTGTATAGGTCATATTGCCGTATTTGCTATTACCAAATTTTACTGCTGGTGACATATTATACCCATTTTTACCACTTTCATCATAATATAAAGATGTGTCAAATCTATCTGCATATTTATATACATGATCATCTCCATTAATATGAACTCTTACACTTTGTATATCTTTTACAACTGATAAATCAACTTCTTCCCTTTTCTTAAGCCCTAAATTGATATTTCGAAGTTCTTCTATGTTATTTTCCCTAATTTGCTCAGGTGTCGCAATTCTACTTAACATGCCAAATGCATTTAAAGTATTTGCATTAATAGTATATTGATCATAAACTCCTGTAAAAGGCATTCTTGATGATTCATTTCCTGAATATCCGTAGTTAAATAATCTTTCGTCTCCATATATCAATTTGCTTTCATGTTTTTCTGAGTCATAGTTATATTTTAGTTCAACTCCATCAGTGTTATTACCTCTGATAGATTTATTATATTCTATTTTATTATATAAGTTATTAAAGTTTGCTCTATTATTACCTTCTGATGCCTTACTACCATTTGATTTATCTATTGATGGTGTTACATTTTCATAGTTCATTCCATTATACTGGAATTCTACATATAAATCAGAGATGTCATCTATTAATACATTTTCAAAAATGTATTGTCCATTATCTCCCGTTACAGTTATGGCATCCTTTGATTCTTCGGTTTTTGGGTCATATACTTTTGCTATTCCTCCTCTAAATTTCTTTAAAGTAACTGGTATTCCTTTTAAAAGTTTATCATTTGAACCTGAAGTATAAACATTATCTCTGTCATTTGCATCTTGTGATTTGCTATTTGGTAAGTCTTCCCATACATATCCAGAAATTTTAATGTATTTTTTCTTATTTTTAAATTTTAGTGTATTTGCATACATATAGTCTAAAATACCTGTTCCATCTGTATAATCAGAATCTTGTTTAGTCACTTCTACGGTAGCTACCTTTCCATTTCCTGATTTTTGTCCTGTCACCCATGTAATGTAATCATCATCTACACCATATTCATAGTTATTACCTACAGAAAATTCTTCTACTTCATAAGTTCCTACTGGTAAATTATAGATTACTATCCTTCCATTGCTATCTGTAACAAATGTAGTCGCAAAATTTTCATATTCTGTAAAAATTAAATCATCTGTTACAACAACACTTCCCGTTACATTAAATAATTCTGTTTTATCACTACGTACCCTAAAATATTTGTATTCCCCATCGTCTGTTTTTTTCTTAATTTTGAATTTTACTCCTTCTAGTGTAATCCAACTACTGTCTGCATCTACTTTGTTTATTACTAAGTTTCCTGTTTGCTTTGTATTTGGTACTTCTTTTTCAGTTGTTTTTCCTCTAGATACTGTAACATTTTCACTTCCTTCCACTTCATATCCATAATGTGGTGTATACCATTCTTCTACAGTATAATTTCCTGCCAAAATATCTTTAATTTCAATTTTTCCGTTTTCATCTGTTTTAAATTCGGTTGCCATTCCTCTTTGGACAGCATAGCTCATGTCATGCAAAGTAATTTTACCCGTTACACTTATTTCATTGTTTGCGACTACATACATTCCGTTAGATGCTTTTATAGCAAACTTAACACCTGCTAGTGGTTGCCCTGTTTCTTTATCTACCTTTTTTATTGTTAAATCTCCTAATTCGCAAAGATTTGTCATTTCTTTTAAACAAGTTTTTCCTTTTATAACAGTTATATTTCCTTCTTTCAATACTCTATATCCTCTATTTGGGTTGCTTATTTCTTTTACTGTATATGTTCCTGTAGGTAAATTTAAAAGAGAAATTTCACCATTACTGTCTGTTATAAATGTTGTTCCATCGTTCTCGGTAGGACTCTTCTCATAAAGTGTATTATCTGTAAATGTCTTTGTCCCTTTCCATCTTTTAACAGGAATTCTTTTTTCATCTAATACCGCTATCCATCCTTTAGGTCCTTTTATCTTAAACTCTACATTTTCTAACTTTATATTTGGATTATCTTCATCATATTTTTGAATCAATAATCCACCTTTGAAATCAGTCCATTCGATAGTTTGTTCTATAGTTGTTGGAGTTTGATTGTTTTCTTCTCCAATATAAAATCTTTTTGTAAGAACTGGCTGAGAATTAGATATAGCAATTCCATACTTTGCTCTATACCATACTGCTGATGACTCCGTAATTGATCCATTAATTTTTCCTGTTACTGAAACCCTTCCCACACCATCTCCACAAAGATTTTTAGGAATCCTAATATAAAATGAAACATCACCCGGCCCACCATATATGCCACTCCAAGGCCTTCCCCACTCATCACAAGCAGCATAACCTTCTATTTCTGTTTTATCATTTCGCTTCACACTAATGGTATAGTCTGCCCAAGAAGAAGAATAAAATGAAAATGGTCCAAAAATGTAAAAATCGTCTTTTTCACTATAATTTATCGCAGAATTACCATTTTTTGCTAATGTAAGCTGCTGTGCTGTTGTCTGTGTATTCCCTGGTATTTCAGTACGATCAAATAATTCAAGAAATTTATAAGGCCCATTGCCGTTACTTGAACTAAAAGCCTGCGCAGCCTGATTTCCACAATATCCAAATCCAGTAGGCCCACCCTGGAATAAACCATATGCGACATATCCTGTATGTCCTAAATTATCTTCTATATAATCGAAGTTATGCGCGGTTCTATAACAGCTTCCTATTGGGCATCCATGAACAGGGCAATTTTCGTAATAGTATGCATTGTTGTATTCATATACCCTATCAAACGCTAGCACACTATTTATTGGTTTAATTAGCATAGTTGTAAACAACATAAGCATAACTAATGTTTTAATAATTTTTTTAGGATTTATTTTTCCTGTCTTATATAAGAAAATAGCAACTATAATAAGAACAGCTAACATTGAAGTTACAATTCCAGTATATACAATAATACCTGTTTTAATTGAAATAATTAAATCAATATTATCAGTATTATTATTTACATTATTATCATTGATGTTTATATTGTTATTTACTCCTTGTATTTCTACTCTATTTTTAAAAGTTCCTGTAGAGTTAGATGTCATTTGTTTTGTAAAAACTAAAGTTAATTCTGAACTTTCACCTGTCCCTATTTTTCTATTAGCAAGACTTGTATTAATAATTTGTCCGTTTGATTCTTTAATCCAATTACTATTTAAATTTGTTGAAAACTCTAGCCCTTCTGGCACGTAGTCTATAACTCTACCTACACTTCCTGCTATTTCTCCTACATTTGTTACAATTATTTTGTATTGAACTGTGACATTTGCTCCTTCTATTTCATTTCCTTTTATTTCAAGTTTTGGTAAATTCTGATTGCTAAAATCATATACAGTCGTTCCGTTTTTTGTTTTAACTGTTACATTTGATATGTATTTATCTACTTTAAAATCACATATTTTATTCTCGATTAATCCTATATCTACATTACTAATTGATTGACTTAATTCAATTGTATCTGTTATTCCAACAATTGTTTCTTTTCCATCTAAAGTAACTGTTTTATTAATTACATCTGAATTTACAGAATCATCTACACCTGACTTATGATATTCCGCCAATCTATAATTATCAGTATCATATTGGAATAATACTACATATTTTCCTTCTTCTATATCATTAAATTCATATTCGCCATTATTATTGGTTTTTGTTATTGCTTTTTCAGTAGTCGCATTTTCCATATCTACTAACATAGTAGTTATTCCACTAATTAATGTTTCATTTGATTCTCTTTTTCCATTTTCATTTTCATCAATCCAAGCAGTTCCACTGATACTGCTTCTTGTTTTTTCTTCTGGATTATCTGGGTCGTCTGGATCTGTTGGATCAGTTGGATCAGTTGGTTCTGTTGGATCTGTTGGTTCTGTTGGATCTGTTGGATTGTCTGGGTCTGTTGGATTGTCTGGATCTTCTGGATCAATTATTCTATCTGGTTCTTCAGTTCCCTCTTTTGGTTCATCATAATCATATGGAAGAATAGTATTGGCAATAGAGTTTGTTGTTTTTGTATCTATTTCATCTCCTGAAATTGTTGCAAAATTTTCTACTTTTGTCTCTTCATCTACTGCACCTGCAGCTGCTTTTATTTTTACAGTAACACTTTCTCCTTCTGGGATTATAATAGTTATGTCTACATTTGCAAGTATATCTCCATTTTGAGTTCTAGTTTCTCCAGAAATGTCTTTTACAATTGCTTCTTGCTTTGACAAAATCATTTCTTCCGCTTCTGATTCTTCTCCGTTCATCTTTAGGATTTTCTACAATCCATGTATCATAAATAACTTCTTTTGCATCAATTCCTTCTGGAATAAAATCTAAAATATTTACAATAACAAAATTATACATTTGATTTTCAGATACATTATATTTTCCGATATTTTTAAGTTCTATATTATATTCAACTTCATCTTCATATTTTAGTGTTTCTCCTTCAGTTGGAGAAGTCATAGAGACAGTTACATTTTGATATGCAACACTTATCCTATTTTCATTTGATAGGTATGTATGGTTTGACTCTATTTCTGCATAAGCATTTAACTCTACTGTTGATTTATCTGCTGTTTTTTCTAATTTTTCTTGTTCAATATTTCCTATAAATGAATAGCAACGATTTGTCTGCAATCTTGTTGTAATTACATTATCTTCTGAAATGTCTATTTCTAAATCTCGTATTTGTTCTAGCTTTTCTTGTAATTCTTCTCCATAATCTGTATAAACCGTAATTCCATGATCTTCTTCAGTAGCTTTAAATTCTGATAAATCATTGACAGTATGATCTATATAGTAAATCGTTTCTAATTTTAATTCCTTTGGTAAATGTATTTTTGCTGTTACCTCTTTACTTTCAGTTGATGATAAATTTAGCCAATAAGTCCACCCACCAAGATCATTATATGTTCCTAAAAACATTTCTACGTCAGCCTTTTCTATAGTATTTGCCATCTCATAGGTTTTTGCTAATCCATCTCCTATGTATGCACTTATATTTGTAGAAATTTGTTTTGATTGTTCTTCTTCTCCTAAATCATTAGCTTTTACTTCATAATAAGTAGTTACTGTTTCTCCTGCTGGTATAGTTCCTAATTCAAATGTTTTTTGCCTAGTACCTTCTTCAAAATTATATTTATATGCTCCTACATATTGATAATATTCTGCATATAATTCTCCATATGTTACTCCTTCTGGAATATCAGCTTGTATTTTTACATCTTGCATGTCTTCACTTGATGCATTTGTAACTTTAATATTATATTTAATATATTCTCCTTCATATACAATATCATTGTCCTTAAGTTCTATTGTTGCTTTTGTTGGCTCTACTTCTAGCAATAGGCCATCACTATTTTCTGCTAATATTTGTTGTGTAACATTATAAACTGTGTTTACTTGTTGTGGTTGTTCTTCTTTATAGTTTTCTACATGAACTTTTACTTCTTCATTATTTATTTCATAATTATTATCCACTGTATATTGATTTGCATAAGCAATGTTTAAATTTTCTTCTGTTGTTTTTTCTATATCTTTCTTTAAAATAATAGTTGCAGGTATTTTTATATTTGTTACAAGTCCTAGTTCATATTCATTATATTCTGTTTGTGTTCCAGTTAAATTAACTACAATAACTTGATTTCCATTTTCATTTGTTTCAATATATGGTGTTTGTAATTGTAAATTATTTGCATAAACTAGATGGCTTTCACCTAAAATAACTTTTTCTACTTCATTTGGAAGTTCTATTCTAATATATGGATTTTTAAACATGTTATCTTGTATTGTATTTGCTTCTAAATTAATATTAAAAGTTACTTCATTTTGGTTTTTATTACTCCAATTTAAATTATCGATATTAGTACTTATTCTAGTAATTGAGTCTTTTATATCATTTTTAAATTCATAAACATTTTCTGCTTCATTAATTTGAATTGATGTTTTTACTGCTAATTCTTGAATATTTGGTAAGTTTCCTTTTATTTCTTTTGTATGTGTTATATTAAAAATTCCTTCGTTAATTACTTGGCTTGTTCTTATATTAATTTCTTTTGGTTCATTTTCATAATTAACTGTATATATTCCGTTTTCATCAAATTGAGTTTCTTTATTAATAGTTGCAATTATTTCTCCCTTTTCGTTTAATATTTCAAGGCTACCTTCTTCACCTAAAATATTATCTATGTCTCTTTTTTGTATTTGTGTGCTTTTATATATTAAATGATTATTGTTTGCTAACTCTTCTTCTTGTTTCATTAATACTGCATTTTCTTTAAGTTCTATGGTGTTTTGTGCTTCTTTTTTACTAATCATTATTTGTTCTATTGTTCCATATGATGTTACATAGTCTGTTTTATTAATAAAATTAGATTTTATATATCCATTATAAATTTTTTGTTCTTTATAATTAATTGATGTTAATTCTCCTATTTTTTCTGTTACTTGATGTTCAAATTGTTCTTCCTTACTTATGAACTTTTCTTGTGCAGCAGAAAATATAGATTTAGCTTCTATTCCTATGCTTAAATCTCTTTCTACATTTTCATCTGTATAAGTATCATAATAGCATATAATACTATAATTATTATCTACATTTTCTTTTTGCTCATTAGTGTAAATAGATAATATACCGGTAGTTGAATTGTATTGAGCTGTGTTTTCAAAGTTGTTTTCAGAAATGACTTTTACTTCATATGGGTATTTTTCTTCAATTTTACTTAAATTCACAGTTATTTGGCTTTCTTCTACTGGTAAAGTTTCTTCTCCATATTCTATTTTTGTTGTTACTCCATATTGCACTAATGTCCCCTTATTTTCTTCAGACAGGTTATAGTTAATATACTTTTCTAATTCATTAGTAATTGTCATGCTAGTAGTATCTGATCCAAAGCTAACCATTGGGAATAACTTTGTTATAAATACAAAACCTAAAAGTATTATAGATACTAAAAAAGTATAAATGATTAATAAGGTTGTTTTTTTCTTGTTCATATTGTTGACCTCCAAATATTTTTTATTACTTTAAATATACAATGTTTATTTTTCTTTGTAAATACTAATATTTTGGCATTTTTTGTATTAGCCTTTTTTCTTTTAGGGAAGCTCGTTATAGAGATTTTGGTATCTTTTTTTAAAGTTTTTTTACAATTTTGTAATATTTGTCATACTTTTTTTGCTTTTTTAGTTTAAAACTTTTCAATCCTATATTTGCGTAAGTTTTCATGTTTTTTGTGAAATCACAAAAAAACTACTAAAAGGAATTTTTCCTTTTAGTAGTTTTTATTAGTTATTCTGCTTATTTATTTTTGTCTATTACTTTTTTCTTAATGATTACAATTCCTGAACCTAAGATAAGTAATGTAGATATTCCAAGTGTGATTGGTATAATATAATTTTTGTTTTCACCTGTACTTGGTGTTACAATAGTTGTTTCAGCTGTACTATCATCTGATTCATGTAAGTCTACTCCTGGTATAAAGTTACCAAGTATAGTTATAATATCAGAACCACCTGTTTTCTTTGCTTTTACTATTTCTGTTTCATTATTTAGTAAAATTTCATCTGTTGATGATAGTAATTTTGAAACATTTAGCATAATTTCTGAAGATTTTGTAGGTTCTAATGGTGTTGATAAAGCTTCAGTATATAGAATTGTCTTTTCATTTATTGTTGTTTCTTCGTTATTATATACTGTTTCTGCAACTAACTCTTTTGCTTCATCTAGAGTTTTTAATTGCCAATCTGGATTTAAGTCCTTATCAAATGACCAATCTTTATCTAAGTAATCTATAATTCCTGATGGTGTTACTGTTACTTTTGATCCTCTATCTGACTCTTTTACTTGACTTCCATATTTATAGTAATTTTCTGATACATAGTCAAGTTCCCCTTGGTTTATTGCTTTAATAGAATATCCTACTTCTAGTTTTGATCCTTGTAACATTTCGCTATCAAGTTGTAGCCAAATATATCCATTTTTTGGATCAGTACTTAAGCTTGGTTTCATATAAGTTACATTATTTCTGTTTCCTGATAAAGTTCCATCTTCATTTACTGTTAAATCAGAAAGTACTTGACCATTTGCTAAAGTAAGTTTTAATGTTCTAACTCGTTTTTCTAATTCTAATTTTTGTCTTGCTCTTTCTACAATACCAAAGTCTAGGTTATCTATTCTGTATTTTAACTCATCCCCATTTGATGATGTTGTAATTTTATCTGCTACATTTTTTACATTTTCTATAGTAATTCCCATTGTAGGTGTTGTTGAATCCATTTTGTGTATTGTAAATGAGTTCTCTGTGTCTTTATTAACATCTTTCATTTCGTTATCTATTTTTTGTCTTGTTTCGTAATCGTCCAGTGCATCACTTAATCTAGTTTCTACATTTTCTTTGTGCCAATTTCTATTATTCTGTCTATCTGGGTTGATATAAATTGTTCCTTTATAGTTTTGTACAGTGTATGTGTCATCTCCCCAAGTATATGTTAGTGTATAGTCTCCTGGTATGTAATCTTTTATTTCGAAATCTCCATTCTCACCTGTTTTTGCAGTATATACTTTTCCACTTCCAGAATTTTCTTTTAGTGTAATGTCTACTTCTTTAATGCCTTTTTCTCCGTTTTTGTATTCTCCGTCACCTTCTCTAATTTCTCCTGTCATTAATTCTGGTGAAGTTTCATCTAAGAATACTTTACCTGCCATTTCTCTTGCATCTGCTACTTCTAGTTTTAATGTAGGAGCTGTGTTTGTATCATCTTCATA
>CANQXO010000031.1 GCA_947627825.1 uncultured Clostridia bacterium | reverse complement strand
TGTTAATTTTTATTAAGGAAAAAACTTAATAAAAAAAGAATAAACTTTATAAAGTACAGTTTTTCAGTACTTTGTAAAATTTATTCTTTATTATTTTTTTACAAAAATGTAATAATTATTTTTTATTAATATGTTGTATAAGTGTTTATATTATGCTATATTTTTTATATATTAATTTTTATTAAGTTTTTTCATTAATAAAATTTTTTCTAAATTATTTACAAAATCTATGATTTCCTATTGTTATTGTCATTGGTCTAGACCATATCCAACCATTTGTTGCAGTATTAGGATTAAAATAATATAATGCTCCATAAGTAGGGTCCCAACCATTTATAGCATCTTGAGCTGCTTTTTTTGAGGTTGCATCTGGAGCTAGATTAATTTGCCCATCTTGTACGCAGGTAAATGCTCCTGACTGATATACTACTCCTGATACTGTATTTGGAAATTTACTACTTTTTACTCTATTTAATATGACAGCTGCAACAGCAACTTGACCAGTATAAGGCTCTCCTCTTGCTTCTGCATGAACAAACCTACTGATTAGATTCAAATTGCTCGAATTACTAGTATTGTTAGAAGAACTTGAACTTGATGAAGATGAGAAAATTCCCATTGCCTGCAAGGTTTTTGTTCCTGCTATTCCATCAACTGTTAATCCATTTTTTCTTTGAAAACTTTTAACTGCTGATAGAGTACCACTTCCATATATTCCATCTACACTACCACTATAATAACCCCAATTTTTAAGCTTAGTTTGTATTTGTTTTACCTCATCACCTCTTGAGCCATATTTTGATAGAGCATAAGCTTCCTGATTTCTTATCATAATGTTATCAATTATAAATAATAGAATTGCAATAATTAACAATATGCTTGCCAGACATTTATTTTTCATAAATTATATTCCCTTCTTCTAAAACGAAAAATAACCTTTTCCTTTATAACATTTTTTCCAGAAAAGGTTATTTTATACACTTACGAAGAAGTATAATCTATTTTTCATTTTTATATATTTTTATAAATTTTTAGAAAATTCCAACTATATTGTTATTTGAATCTAAATCAATGCTTTCTGCTGCTGGAACTTTTGGTAAGCCTGGCATTGTCATTATTTTACCTGTTTTTACAACTATAAATTCTGCTCCAGATTTTACTTCTACTGAATTTACAGTAATTTTGAAAGGCTTATCACATAATAAGTTTTTAGGGTTGTCAGATAGTGAATACTGTGTTTTTGCAATACATATAGGAAGTTTTAAATCTCCTATTTTACTCAATTGCTTTTCAGCTTCTTCAGTATATTCAACACCTTCAGCTCCATATATTGTTTTTGCAACTTTTTCTATTTTTGTTTTAGTTGAATCTTCAAGTTCATAAGTATTTTTAAAAGTATGATGTTTATCACATAGTTTAACTATTTTTTCTGCTAGGTCTATAGCACCTTTGCCACCTTTAGCCCAATTTTCAAGTAGGCTACATTCTACACCTTCTTGTTTTAAATATTGGTCTAAAATTTCTATTTCTTCTTTATCATCATTTTCATATTTGTTGATAGCAACTATTGTATTTAATCCAAAACTCTTTATGTTTTCTATATGTTTTAGAAGATTATGGATTCCCACTTTAAGTGCTTGGACATTTTTATTAGATGCTTCGTCTTTAGTTGCTCCTCCATGATATTTTAAAGCTTTCATTGTTGCAACAATAACAACTGCATCAGGAGATATTCCTAAATTTCTACATTTGATATTTAAGAATTTCTCTGCTCCTAAATCTGCTCCAAATCCTGCTTCTGTTACAACGAAGTCTCCCAATTTTCTTGCCATTTTAGTAGCAATTATACTGTTACATCCATGTGCTATATTTGCAAATGGTCCTCCATGAATTATTGCTGGATTGTGTTCTAAAGTTTGTACAATATTTGGATTTAAGGCATCTTTCAAAATAACTGTTAAACTTCCATCTGCTTTTAAATCTCTGCAAGTTACTTCTTTTCTATTTTTATTAAATCCAATTACAATGTTTCCTAATCTTCTTTTCAAATCTTTTATATCTTTTGACAAACACAATATTGCCATTATTTCAGATGCAACTGTAATATCAAATCCATCTTCTCTTGGTACTAAACCTTTTTCTCCTGAAAGTCCAATTTCTACTTTTCTTAATGCTCTATCATTTAAGTCAACGCATCTTTTCCAAGTAACCTTTTCTATTTCTAGGACATTTCCTTGAAATATGTGGTTATCTATAATTGCACTAAGAAGATTATTAGCAGTAGTCATTGCATGAATGTCACCTGTAAAATGTAAATTAATATCTTCCATTGGTGCAACTTGTGAATATCCTCCACCTGTAGCACCTCCCTTTATTCCAAATACAGGTCCTAATGAAGGTTCTCTTAATGCCAAGACAGACTTTTTTCCTATTTTATTAAGTCCATCAGATAATCCAATTGCTGTTGTTGTTTTTCCTTCGCCTAAAGGTGTTGGGTTAATAGCTGTTACTAAAATTAGCTTGCCATCTTTTTTATCTTTTAATTTTTCAAGATAATTGGCTGATATTTTAGCTTTATATTTTCCGTATTGTTCTATAAATTCTTCTGGTATTTTTAATTTATCTGTTATCTCTGTAATTTTTTTTAATTTAACACTTCTTGCTATATCAATATCTTTCATACTAATTTCCTCACTTTTTCTAAATATTATTCCTCGTTATCTACTGTAAAGTCTTTTTCTTCTCCATCAATTAATATTGTTATCTTTTTCTCAGCTTTTTGAAGTATTTCATTACATTTTTTTGAAAGTTCCATTCCTTCTTCAAACTTTTTTACAGATGTATCTAAATCTAAATCATCATTTTCAAGTTCTTCTGCAATTTTTTCTAAATTTGTCATTGCTTGTTCAAAACTTAATTCTTCCTTCATAATACCTCCTTTTCAGTTACACTTGCCACAATATTACCATCAATATATTTAACGCTTATATTATCACCAATATTAAGGTCTTTGGCCTTTTTTACTATTTTGCCATTTTTCTGTGTTATTGCATACCCTCTTGCAATAGTTTTCATTGGACTTAAAGTATCTATTTTTGTAACTTTTTCACTTAATAGCATTTTTGACTTATTTAACTTATTAATAATTGAGTTATTTAAAGATTTTACAAATTTATCAATAGAAATATATTGTTCATTGATATTTTGCAATGGCTCTTTGAAAACCCTTCTTGTCATACATTTTTCATATCTTAGTTTCATTAATTCAACTTTTCTTTTTAAAGCTGTTTTTAATTTTCCATTATATAAGTCTATTGTATATTTTACATCTGCTATGTTCGGAACTGCAAGTTCAGCAGCTGCAGATGGCGTTGGTGCTCTTAAATCTGCTACAAAGTCTGCTATTGTAAAGTCTGTTTCATGACCAACTGCTGATATAATAGGTATTTCCGAATCATATATTGCTCTTGCTAATACCTCCTCATTAAATGGCCATAAATCTTCTAAAGAGCCTCCTCCTCTACCAATTATTAAGACATCCGCTAGTTTTTCTTCATTCATTTTCTTTATTCCTAAAGCAATTTCCTTTTCTGCTCCGGGACCTTGTACTGGCACTGGAAGAAGTCTAATTCTAACATTTGGATTTCTTCTAGTTGATACATTTATTATATCTCTTATAACTGCTCCTGTTGATGAAGTTAATACTCCAATAGTTTTCGGATACAATGGAATTTTCTTTTTTCGCTTTTCATCAAACAAACCCTCTTTTTCAAGTTTTTGTTTCATTTCTTCATAAGCTTCATATAAAGAGCCCATTCCATCTTGTTTCATTGCTTTAGCATATAATTGGTATACTCCATCTCTCTCAAATACGGAAACAGAGCCCAAGACGCAAACTTTCATTCCATCCTTGGGCATAAAATTCAAGTATCCAGTGTAACTTTTAAACATAATACATTTTATAAGTGATTTTTCATCTTTTAAAGTAAAATACATGTGACCTGTATAATGCAATTTAAAATTAGAAATTTCACCTTTTACAAATATGTTGTTTAAAAATTCATCACCATCTATTTTATTCTTTATATATTTATTAAGTTCTTCAACTGTTATTGGCTTTATATCCATATAATTACCTTTTTATTCTAAGTCTTTTTTTACTATACTAGCAAGTACACCATTTACAAACGCTTTAGAAGAATCATCTCCATAAGCTTTTGCTAATTCGACAACTTCATTTATAACTACTTTATAAGGTAGCTTAGAATACAATATTTCGTATATTCCAAGTTTTAATAAAGAAATATCTATTTTAGAAATTCTAGATAAAGTCCAATCTTTTTTTATATTTTCCTCTATCTTACTTTCAATGTCTGCTTCATTTTTCTTTATTCCGTTTATAACCTCTATTATGTACTTTTTTGCTTCGTTATCGGTTATATTTTCTTCTTGCAAATAAATGTCAATTTGCTCTTGAATGTTGTCATACTTTGATACTTGCATACTGTATAGTAATTTAAATGTTTCTTCCCTTGTGTTCGACCTATTCATTTTGCCACTCATTTTGCTACTTATACCAAGCTTTGCTTAGTATATTTCCTTTCCAATAAAATAAATATTACATTTTATCTATGAATTTTTTTAGTGATTTTTTTACTTTATCTTTATTATGTTGAAAATAGTTTCCTGCCCAAATTCCAGCAAATACTAAAACAATTCCTACTATTAATCTATAAAAGCCAGTACATGCTAGAATTAAAGCAATAATTCCTCCTATTAATCCACCCCAGTAATTATTCATGAATTTCTTTAAATCTTCCATTTGTTTTAAACTTCCTTTCCGTCCTTAATTTAACGAATATAGTTATTTCTTTGCCTTAGTTGTTACCTTGTCATCATTTTTTTCGTCATCTTCATTTTTATTTTTTTGTTCTTTTTCAGCTTTATCAGACTCTTTATTTTCTCTTTTTTCTTTATTTTCAACTTTTTCGTTATATTGCTCTGTTAAATCTTCTCCCAAAGCCTCTGCATTTTTTACACTAACATTTACGAATTTTATTTCAAGTCCAGTTGCATCTTTAATTGCCTTTTTAATTTTGCTTTGTAATTTTGAAGAAACATCAACAATTACTGTTTTTTTCGTAACAACAATTTCTGTTTCCACAACAATGTCATTATCTTTAGTAATCAATATATTTGTTATTGATTCTGATATATTAGGTATATCATTAATTACACCTTCTACCATGTTTCTAAGAGTTTCTTTTGTGATTAAAAGCTTTCCATCTTCATTTTGTAAAAGTATTCCTGTATCATCATCACTTTCTTCTTGGTTATCTGCAAAAAATATGCATCTTATAGCAAGAAGTATTAAGAATATGCAAACTC
This sequence comes from uncultured Clostridia bacterium, assembly GCA_947627825.1. The sequence goes on along the minus strand of CANQXO010000031.1, from coordinate 7,564 downwards.
CAAGCATTATATATGAATAAGTTTGATTTGCTAATACTTTTCCTATTAATATTGAAAATATTGTTGGTTCCATCCATCCAAATACCATTAAACATAATACTATTGATATTACCAAAGTTACTATTGAAAATAATGCTAGTCCTAATTTATCTAAAAATTTCATATTTTTTTACCTCTCATTCTTTATAGTAATTAATAATACTATTTCATTGCTTTATTTTACTGTTTATTTTGTTTTCTTTTTTGTCCCTGTTTTCTTTGTAGGTGCTTTTTTTACATCTTCTTTTTTAGATTGCTCTTTTTTAACAGTTTCCTTTTCTTCTTCACTTTTTTCTACTTTTTTATTTTCTTTCTTTTCTTCTCTTGTTGTACTAACACCTTGAACATGTACATTTACTTCATCTACAATAAGACCTGTCATGCTTTCTACTGATTTCTTTACTCTTTTTTGAATTTCAAAAGCAACTTCTGGAATTCTTGCACCATATTCAACTATTATATTTACATCTATTTTTGTAGACTTCTCTAATATATCTACTTTGATTCCCTTTGATAGATTTTTCTTTCCACTAAGAACTTCTGAAATTCCTCCAGCGAAACCGCCAGCCATATCTGAAACGCCTGGTACTTCTGATGCTGCCATTCCTGCAATTACTGCTACTACATCATCTGATATTTGTATATTACTTTCTCCACTTTCAGCTACTACTTCTTCCTTCTTATTTTTTACATCTTGCTTCTTTTCTTCACTCATAATATAAACCTCCTCTTAGTTTATGATATTCTTAGTATATCAATATATGCTCAATTTTACAAGTATTTTAAACAAATTTGATATATTTTTATTCTTCTGTCATCGTCAAATTTTCTTTTCCAACAATTTCTTCAAATTCTTTTATAGTATCATCATTAGCAAATATTGCTCCTGCACTTTTCTTTTCATCTCCTTGAAGCACATAAAGTGCCATGTTATTTCTATCGCCTGTAAAAAATTTAATTGCTCCTCTTAATTTTTCTTTTTGTTTTTCATCTAAATTCGTAATATTAATTTGAAGATGTTTCTTTCCATTTGATTTTAATTCAGTTATGTTATTGGCTATTATACTTATATCATTTTCATCTTTTATACTTATTCTACCATTAATTGTAACTAGATTTTCATCCATTAAAACATTACTAGATTTATTATAGCAACTTTCAAAAACAATCACCTCACAACTTCCATATAAATCTTCAACTGTAACAAATGCCATTATTTTATTGTTTTTTGTATATTTCTTTTTTATACTACTTATAACACCTGAAAAATTTACTTGTTTTCCATCTTCTAGTTCGCATCTACCTTCTTCTTCAAGTTCAGTTAAAGCCTCTGAAATTTGCATTGTATTTATGTTATTTGTTTCTTCTATTTGCTTTCTGTATTTTTCTAATGGATGTCCTGATATATAAATTCCAAGCATTTCTTTTTCCATAGATAAAAGTTCTTTTTCTGAAAATTCTTCCTTTTCTATAAATGTATACTTCATTTTTTGTATATCTTCTTGAGTATTGGCTACATCAAACATGGTTATTTGGTCAGAGAAATCCTTTTTATTTTCATCTGCTATTGTTTCAATTATTTGTTCAAATGAAGCTAGTAAAGTGCTTCTTGTTTTTCCTAGATTATCAAATGCTCCTGATTTAATTAAGCTTTCTATACACTTTTTATTAACAGCTTCTCCATATATTCTTTCTGCAAAATCGGTAAAATCTTTGTATTCACCGTTTTCTTCTCTTTCTTTAACAATTGAGTCGATTGCTGATATTCCAACATTTTTCACACTTCCTAATCCAAATCTAATACTATCGCCTTTTGCGGTGAATTTAGTAAAGCTTTTGTTTATATCTGGTTTTAGGATTTTTAAGTTTAACCTTTTACATTCATTTATGTAAATAGGAACTTTGCCCAAATTGCCCAAAAAACTGTTAAGCATTGCAGCCATAAATTCAGCCGGATAATATGCTTTTAAATAGGCTGTTTGATAGGCAACTACAGCATAACAAGCAGCATGTGATTTATTAAAAGCATATTTTGCAAACTCTGCCATTTCATCAAATATTTTGTTTGCTGATTCTTCATCTATTCCGTTTCTTACACAACCTTGTACTTCTACATTGCCATTTTCATCTAATTTTCCATGTACAAAATTTTCTTTTTCTTTGGCCATTACATCAAGTTTCTTTTTTCCCATTGCCCTTCTTACTAGGTCTGCCCTTCCAAGAGAATATCCTGCCAAATCTCTAACTATTTGCATTACTTGCTCTTGATATACCATACATCCATAAGTTACTTCCAATATTGGTTTTAATGCTGGATGAGTATAAACTGCATTTGTAGGGTCTTTTTTATTTGCTATATATCTTGGAATTTGGTCCATTGGTCCAGGTCTATATAGTGAAACTCCAGCTATGATGTCTTCCAAACAGTCAGGCTTTAAATCTTTCATAAAATTTGTCATTCCTTGACTTTCAAATTGGAATATTCCAATTGAATTACCATCTTGCCACAACTTATATACTTTTGGGTCATTCATATCTTTATCAAATTCTACAATTTTGCCTTGATTTTCTTTTATAAGTTCTTTAGCATCTCTAATAACAGTAAGAGTCCTTAACCCTAAAAAGTCCATTTTTAAAAGTCCTAATTCTTCTAGTGTTGTCATTATATATTGAGTTGAAATGACACCATCTCTCGCATAAAGTGGTACAAAATCAACTACTGGCTCTCTTGTTATTATTATTCCACAAGCATGAGTAGAGGCCTGCCTTGGCATTCCTTCAAGTGCCATTGCAATATTTATAAGATTTTTTATTTGCTCATTTGTTTCATATAAATCTCTAAATTCTTTGTTTATTTCTAAAGCCTTGCTTATAGTCATGTGTACTTCATTTGGAATCATTTTAGCTAGATTATTTGTTTCAGCAAATGGAAAATCTAGTACCCTTCCAACATCTCTTATTACCATTTTTGCAGCCATTGTGCCAAATGTAATAATCTGCGAAACATGGTCTTGTCCGTATTTTTCAGCAACATAATCTATTACTTCTTGCCTTTTTTCATAATCAAAATCTATATCAAAATCGGGCATGCTAATTCTTTCTGGATTTAAAAATCTTTCAAATAGTAATCCATACTTTATTGGGTCTATATCGGTTATTTCAATTGCATACGCAACTATTGAACCTGCACCAGAGCCTCTGCCGTGGGCCTACTGGAATATCATGAGATTTTGCAAAATGTACATAATCCCAAACTATTAAGAAATAATCGGTATATCCCATTTTTTGAATTACATCTAATTCATATTCCTCTCTTTCAATTATTTCTTTGCTTAAATTTTCTCCATATCTATTTTTTAGCCCATCATCTGTTAATTTTTTTAGATAATCAAAATGGGTTTTATATTCTGCTGGTACATCATAGTTAGGAAGTATTGTGTGTCCAAATTCAAATTCTACATTGCATTTTTCAGCTACTTTTACAGTATTTTCTATGGCTTCTGGAACTGCTTTAAAATAATCCATCATTTCTTCTGGTGATTTTATGTAAAGCTCATCTGTCTCAAATTTCATTCTGTCGTCGTCAGACATCTTTTTGCCTGTTTGAATACATAAAAGAACCTCATGATTATATGCATCTTCTTTTTTTAAATAATGTGAATCATTTGTTGCTAAAAGAGGTATATCAAGTTCTTTAGATATTTGTATTAACTTTTGATTAACTAAAGCTTGCTCTTTTATGCCGTTATTTTGAATTTCTAGGTAATAATCTTCTCCAAATAAATTTTTATACCAAAGTGCAGCTTTTTTTGCTCCTTCTATATCTCCTTTTGTTATATATGATGGTATTTCACCTGCTAGGCAGGCTGAAGAACAAACTAAGCCTTCATGATACTTTTCAAGCACTTCCTTATCTATTCTTGGCTTATAATAAAAACCTTCTGTAAAACCTAAAGAAACTATTTTCGTTAAGTTTTTATATCCATTATTATCTTTAGCTAGGAGTATTAAGTGATTATATTTACTGTCTATTATAGGGTCTTTGTCTGTTAATTTTCTTGGTGCAACATAAACCTCACAACCGATTATAGGCTTTATGCCGTTTTCTTTGCAAGCTTTATAAAAATCAATTACACCAAACATAACACCATGGTCGGTTATCGCCATAGCATCCATTCCAAGCTCTTTTGCCCTTACTGGTAAATCTTTTATTCTATTTGCACCATCTAGTAAACTAAATTCACTATGAACATGCAAATGTACAAATTTTCCGTTTAACATTTATCAATATACTCCTTATTTTTCTGCATTATATCATCATTAAAAATTTATTGCAACTTAGTATTGACATTTTATGTAAATCATGTTATAATTAAATCGTTGAAGTCCTAAAAGATACTATGCACACTTATATGGGTCTTCCCATAAAACCACAGAGGGTTGTTTTAAATTAGATTACGAGCTGCCATTTTGGCTTTGGCTACCCTCCAAATATAGCCAGATGGAAAGAAATTTCCATCTGGCTTCTTTTTATATTATGAGGTAAATTAATGATTGATAAATATTTAAATAAATTAGAATTTAATGAGATTAGAAATAAATTATCTTTATACTGCAATACTTTCATTGGGAAAAACATTGCGAATGATTTGATGCCCTATTCTGATAAAGAAAAAGTATTTAGATATACTGAAGAAACTGATGAAGCTATTAGGCTTTTTTCTTCAATAGGAAATTTTAAAGTAGATGAAATTATAGATTTAACTTTAATTATTAAAAAATTAGAAAGTGGAACTTATTTAAACGCTAAAGATTTACTTGATATTGCAAATCTGCTTAAGGCCTCAAGAAGCTTGACTTCATACTACAAACAATCTGAAATTGAACTTAAATTTATATGTCAATATTTTGATGAACTATACTCTAATTTAGAAGTCGAGAAAAAAATATTTTCAAGTATAATATCTGAAAACGAAATTGCTGACGAGGCATCTAAAAATTTGTCTTCTATTAGAAGGAACAAGAAAAACTTAGAAGCAAGCATTAAGGATAAACTTAATCATCTTCTACATTCTAATGAATATTCAAAATATATTATGGACCAAGTAATCACAATTAGAAATAATAGATTTGTTTTGCCTATCAAAGAAGAATACCAATCACAAGTAAAAGGATTTATTCATGATACTTCAAGCAGTGGCTCTACTGTTTATATTGAGCCAATGGTGATATTTGAAATGAACAACAAAATTGGCAGTTTAATTGTTGAAGAAAATAAAGAAATAGAAAGAATATTAGAAAATCTTTCTAAACTTTTATTTCCTATCACAGATAACTTAAAAAACACAAATAACTTAGTGGGAATATTAGACTTTATATCTGCTAAAGCCAGTTTTGCAATAGATTACGAGTGTACTAAGCCTCAAATTTCTGATTATATTGAATTTAAAGGTGCAAGGCATCCTTTAATTAGCAAAGAGAAAGTAGTGCCTATAGATATTGAACTTGGCAAAAGCTTTACTACTTTAGTTATTACCGGTCCTAATACTGGTGGTAAAACTGTATCTTTAAAAACCATTGGACTTCTTTGTGCAATGGCTCAAGCTGGACTTTGCATTCCTGTTTTAGAAGGAAGTCACATTAAAGTTTTCGATAATATCTTTGCTGACATTGGCGATGAACAAAGTATAGAAGAATCACTAAGTACATTTTCATCACATATAACTAATATAGTGCAAATCATAAAAACCTTTACTCAAAATAGCTTGATACTAGTTGATGAACTTGGCTCTGGAACTGACCCTATTGAAGGTGCTAGTTTAGCAATTAGCTTGTTAGAGTATTTCCACGCTGGTAAATGTTTTACAATGGCAACTACACACTATCATGAAATTAAAAATTATTGTATTACCAATAATGGCTTTGAGAATGCTAGTTGTGAATTTGATTTAAGCACTCTAAAACCAACTTATCATTTACTACTTGGAATTCCCGGAAAAAGTAACGCTTTTGAAATAAGTAAAAAACTTGGAATTTCTGATGATATAATTAACAGAGCTTCCTCTCTTATATCAAAACCAGACACAGATATTGAAACTTTGATGAAAAATATTTATGATGATAGAGCAGAAATTGAAAAACAGAAAATAGAGATTGAAAAAAATCTTGTGCAAGTTCAGAATTTGCGAAAAGAATTAGAAAAAGAAAATAATGATAAATTAATAAAAGAGCAAGAAAAACTTGAGCAAACCAAAAGAGAAGCTAAGGAAATTTTGCTTGATGCTAAAAATAAGGCTAGCGATGCAATTAAAGAATTAAACAAAACTACTGATACAAAAAAGGCAAATTACATTAGAAATGAACTAAACTCTTCAATTAATAAAATATCTAGTAATGATTTAGATTTAAGTGTTTTATTGCAATTAAATAATCAATATAAAAATGACAAACCTGTTGAAAATAAAAAGTCTGGTAAAGTTCATATTAGTAATAACAAATCTCAAAATATCTCTACAGAAATAAACTTAATTGGAGAAAATGTTGCACCTGCTGTAGAAATACTTGACAAATATTTAGATAATTGTAAAATGGCTCATCTTCATCAAGTGCGAGTAGTACATGGTAAAGGCACCGGAAAACTTCGTCAAGGAATTCATGAATATTTAAAAAAATCAAAATATGTTGCTTCTTTCCATATTGCAGATTATGGAGAAGGAGATTTTGGTGTAACTATTGTAAATTTGAAATAAAGCCAAAAAAGAAAGTTTCGGTTTTGAAACTTTCTTTTTTATTTGTATTATCTTCCTCGTAGACATCTTAAATATTGTCTTTGACAACAGCAAACTCTACAAGCGTTACTATTAGGGCAATTACCTCCGTTATTATTTCCTCCATTGTTGTTTCCACTATTATTGTTTCCATTATTGTTATTGCCACTATTATTGTTGCCATTGTTGTTATTTCCAGAATTATTATTTCCGTTGTTATTGTTGCCAGAGTTATTATTTCCACTATTGTTATTTCCCGAGTTATTATTGCCACTGTTGTTATTTCCACCATTGTTGTTTCCTCCGTTGTTATTTCCACCGTTGTTGTTTCCTCCGTTGCCATCTAATTCATTTAATCTGTCTAATATATTTTGAATTGTTCTAAAGATGAGGGCTGTTATTAATGCTAGTATTCCATAAGCTATTGCATATATTAAAAAATCTACTGTAAAAGCTGTAAATGTTAATATTAAAAATATAGCAAATATAATAGCTGAAACTAAAAGTGGATTATTAAATATTCTCTCTAAAGCTATGCTAAATATAATTGTTACGAGTGGAAATACAAAAAATAGTAAGATTGGATTTATCATATATTTTCCCCCTGATATATTATATTTACAATCTTACTTTTTTGTTAATCTATAAATAATTAATAAAATTTTTTAATTTTTATTGTTGTTTTTTACTATTAACTAAATAATCATGAAACTTAGTTGTTACATCATAATTTGCATAAACTTCTGTTTCTGTTAAAG
>CANQXO010000030.1 GCA_947627825.1 uncultured Clostridia bacterium | reverse complement strand
AATTGGGAAACAATAAAGAATAAATTTTAATAAATTGATATAAAAAAATATACCTAAATTTACTTTACCAAAATAAATTTAGATATATTATATTACCATATTATGCCATTGTCAACAAAAATCGTTCGTCAATATTCGACTTTTTTCGACAAATTATTTATTACGCATTTCCGTCTTTTCCAGCCATATAACAAGCTAAGTCAACTAATTTATGAGCATAACCCCATTCATTATCATACCATGCTACTAATTTAACAAATGTATCTGTTAGTTGAATTCCTGCTTTTGCATCAAATATTGATGTGTTTTCATCACTTATGAAATCTGAAGATACAACATCATCATCAACATATTCAATTATACCTTTCATAGGTCCTTCTGCAGCTTCTTTCATTGTTTTGCATATATCTTCATATGTTGTAGGTGTTGCTAAATTACATGTTAAGTCAACTACTGAAACATCAAGAGTTGGTACTCTAAATGCCATTCCTGTTAATTTACCATTAAGTGATGGTATAACTTTTCCTACTGCTTTTGCAGCTCCTGTTGAAGATGGTATTATGTTTCCTGATGCTGCTCTACCACCCCTCCAATCTTTCTTAGATGCTCCATCAACAGTTTTTTGAGTTGCAGTTGTTGAGTGAACTGTTGTCATTAATCCATCTACTATTCCATATTTATCATTTATAACTTTTGCAAGTGGTGCTAAACAGTTTGTTGTACATGATGCATTTGATACTATGTTCATTGATGGGTCATAGCTTTCATTATTTACTCCCATAACAAACATTGGAGCATCTTTTGATGGTGCACTTATTACAACTTTTTTAGCCCCAGCATCCAAATGAGCTTGTGCTTTTTCCATTGTTGTAAATACTCCTGAACACTCTAATACATAATCAACTCCATCTTGTCCCCATGGAACATTGTGTGGGTCCATTTCATTATATACTTTTACTGTTTTTCCATTTACAGTTAATATGTTTCCTTCTCCTGATACTTCTCCTTTAAATCTTCCGTGTATTGAATCATATTTTGTCATGTATGCCATGTAGTCTGCTGTTATAAATGGGTCATTTATTGCTACTACTTCTACTGCTCCTTTTTCTAAAGCTGCTTGAAAAGCAAGATTTCCTATTCTTCCAAATCCATTGATTCCAATTTTAATTGACATAATCAAAATCCTCCTTAATTAAAATTATTGCCTCTTTTAGACACTCATATTCTATTACAAAAAAAATTAACTTGCAAGACCTAATCTAAAAAAAATCATATAGTACACAAAAAACTGAAACCGCGATGAAAAATCATAACAGTTTCAGTTTTTATTATTGTAATTACAAATTATAATTCAACATTTATATTTGGCATTTCTTGTGCTTCTTCTAACATTGAATCTCTTGGTCTTAAGTGAATTTCTCCACCTTTAAGATATATTTCTTGATTCCAGAAATCACTTACTTCTTGAAATACTTTTTGTTGATATGGTGTTAGTTCAACTTTTATTTCATGTAAAGCCACTTTTTTAAAGCTCGACCATTTATCTACCTTTGCTGGAACCTTGCTATATTCTTTTTGTTCTAACTCTTCATTTTCTTCCATTTTATGTTCCTCCTTCGTTATTCCATTAATCATATATTAATAATATACAACATTAATTTGCTTTTAGCAAGTTTTTTATTAATTTTTTATGTTACATTTGTATTACATTTGTGTTACAGTTTTTTATACATTTCTCAAATCTTTTGCTTTATAAGTTGGAAAATATTGTGCCATTATGCTTACCATTACTTTATCATCAAAATTATTTTTTATCCATTTTAGTATTTGTTTTGTATTTTGTATATGATTTGGTAAAATCAAATGCCTTATTATTACTCCTTTTTGTATTATTCCATTTTCATTAAATTCAAATTTTCCCACTTGTTTGTACATTTCATTTATTGCTTCTGTGGCTACTTTAAAATAGTTTGGTGCCTGTGAGTATTTTATTGCTAACTCATTTGAGTAATATTTTAAGTCTGGTAAATATACATCTATATATCCTTCTAGTGCTTTTATGGTTTCTACATTCTCATATCCATTGGAATTGTATATGATAGGAATTGTCAAACCTTTTTTCTTTGCTATTTTTATTGCTTCTATTATTTGATATATGTATGTCGTTGGTGTTACTAGATTTATATTGTTTAGATTTCTTTTTTGTTGTTCTAAAAATATTTCTGCCAGTCTTTCTATGCTAACAACTTTTCCAAAACCTTCTTGACTAATTTCATAGTTTTGGCAATATATACATCTTAAATTGCAGTTGCTAAAGAATACTGTTCCAGAGCCATTTTTTCCGCTTATACAAGGTTCTTCAAATTCATGTGAACTAACTAATGCTACTTTTACCTTGTCATCACAATTACAAAAGCCTTTTTCCCCCTTTAATCTATTTATTTTGCAATTTCTTGGGCAAATTATACATTTTTCTAACATTTTCTTCTTTTTCCTTTATTTTATAGTCTTTATTATAGCACTTTTTTTGAAAATGTGGTATATTATACGAAGTTAATTTTTTCAGAAAGGATTTTACATAAAATGAAATTGGAAAATTGTATTTTTGAGGAATCTTATTTAACTGGATTTTCTCAAACTGGTATTCACAATGTTTTAACTAATAAAAGTTTTTTATCTTTAATGGAAACTATCGCTGGAACTCATTCAGGATATTGTCATTATTCTTTTAATGAATTGGCTCTTGAAAATAAATCATGGGTTTTGCTTGAATGGAAATTACAAGTTTTAAAAAGACCTTATGCTGATGAAAAGATTGTTTTGAAAACTTGGGGCAGGCCTTTAACAAGCAAAATATATGTTTTAAGAGATTTTCAGATGTTTAATGAAGCTGGCGAATTATGTGCCATTGCTACTTCTAAGTGGTGCCTAATTAATACAACTACTGGCAAAATAGCCAAACTTCCTAATAATATTAGTGAAATTTATCATGGTTTTAGAGATTATTCTGTTTTTAATGAATCAGATGCTCCTAAACTTGAAGTTCCAGATAGTGCCCCTATTGTTTCTGACCAATATAAAATTAGAAGATTTGACTTAGATTTAAATAAACATGTTCATAATTTAAATTATTTAGATTATGCTTACGAACTTTTGCCTGAAAATATTTATGACGGTAATGAACTTAATAATGTTGAAATTGTTTATAAAAGAGAAATTAAATATGGCGAAACTATTAAGTCATTTTTATATGTTCAAGATAATGAATATACAATTGTTATTAAAAGTGAAGACGAAAAAGTCGTTCACTCTATTATAAAATTGTATTAAGGTTTTTAAATATCAAAGACAGCTTTGCTAGATTTTTTTATTTCATTATATAGTTATTAAGAATCATCTTCACCCTTTACCTGATGATTGCTGGTATCAACATTCTCATCTGGAATATAGTATTTAGTACCAAGCATTTTGTCAGGTAAATATTGTTGTTTTACCCAATGCTTTGGAAAATCATGAGGATATTTATATCCAACAGAATATCCCTCACTAAGCATTCCCTCTGCAGGTGCATTTCTAATATGCATAGGAATTGTTCCTGTATCTTTATTTTTTACATCCTCTAGTGCTGAATTTATGGCGTTATATGAAGCATTTGATTTTACTGAATTTGCATTATACACTGCCGCTTCTGCCAAAATTATTCTAGCCTCTGGCATGCCCACCATGTGCACTGCTTGCATTGCAGCATTTGCTACAACTAATGCGTTTGGATTTCCAAGACCAACATCCTCAGCTGCTGATATTACTATTCTTCTTGCTAAAAACATTGGGTCTTCTCCAGCATTAAGTGCTCTTGCTAAATAAAAAACTGTTGCGTCTGGGTCAGAGCCTCTCATTGATTTTATAAATGCACTTATATTATCATAGTGCGAATCTCCGTCTTTATCAAATACTGCTTTTCTAGTTTGCACACATTCTTTTGCTACTTCTGGAGTAATGTTTATATATCCATCTTTGTCAGGAGGAGTTGTTAGAACTGCAACCTCCAAATTGTTAAGTGCTGTTCTTACATCACCATTTGAGGTAATTGCAAACTTTCTTAATATATCATCATCTATTTTTAAATTAAAACTTTTAAGTCCATCTTCTTTTTCTAAAGCTTTTTTTAATATTGTATAAATATTTTCTTCAGTAAGTGGATGTAACTGAAATACCATACTTCTTGATATTAAAGCTTTGTTTACTTCAAAATATGGATTTTCTGTAGTTGCTCCTATTAAAATTACTGTTCCATTTTCTACGAATGGCAAAAGTGCATCTTGTTGTAATTTGTTAAATCTATGAATTTCATCAATAAATAGAATACATTTTCCACTAGGATTCATCAATGTATTTTCAGCACTTGCTATTGCATCTTTTATATCTCCAACTCCTGATGTAACAGCATTTAATTTCATAAATTTATATTTGGTTGTGTTACTTATTACTTTTGCTAATGAAGTTTTTCCGCAACCCGGAGGTCCCCATAATATTATACTTGAAAGCCTATCTGCTTTTATTGTTCTGTATAATATTTTATTTTCACCTAAAATATGCTCTTGCCCAACATAATCATCAAGTGTTTTTGGCATCATTCTAAACGCTAATGGTATACTTAAATCCATTTTTTCACTTTCTTTCTTTTATTTTCTCTATTTTTATAATTATTATTTTTAATAACTAATTAAGATAAATTCTTTAGTCCCATTTTTATAATATCTTCTACAGATAAATCTTTAGTATTAATTTTTCCTAATGCAACCTCTATATCCCTTCTTGCATATCCAAGCACTTGTAATGCCTCTGCTGCATCCTTGATTACTCCATCAAGCGCAGCTGACTTTTCTTCTGGTACTTCTTCTTGTGCTTCTTCTGTTTTTATTTTATCTTTTAATTCTAGTATAATTCTTTGAGCTGTTTTCGCTCCTATTCCTGGAAGTTTTTTTAGAGTATTTACATCATTTGAAATTACAGCCAAAGCAAATTTTGATGGAGAAATATTTGACAAAATTTTTAATGCTGATTTTGAGCCAATTCCACCTACACTTATTAATAGTTCAAATGCAGCAAGCTCTTCACCATTTAAAAATCCGTACAAGTTTATTTCATCTTCACTAATTCTCATATAAGTAAAAACTTTCACTTCTTTGTTAAGTTCAATGCTTTGCAACTCGTTTTCTGGCATAGATACTTTATAGCCTATTCCATTTACATCTACAATGATATAGCTTTCTTTTTTTATTTCTACAATTCCCTTTAAATGATAAATCATTTTATTTCCTCTTTTCGCTATTTATGTTTCATATAATATCATATAAACATTTGTTTGTAAATATTTTTTTAGAGTTTTTTGTATATTTTTTTCTTTAATGGAAATATTAACTATAAATTTGTTTAGGAGGTTTTTTATGGGTATTGAAAAACATATACAAGTAACAGGAAAGTCTACTCTTTCTTGGAAAGATGCTATTGTGCAGACTATTGAGGAGGTTGCAAAAACAATTAATTATATTACTTCTGTAAAAATAATTGAACAACGAGCTAAGGTAACAGTTAATAAAATTACTGAGTATTATGTAGATTTAGATATTACATTTATGGTTGAACAAAAACAATAATTTATAGAAAGGAAGGTACTAATTATGAATCCAACAGATTCACCAAAAGTGTATGGAGAGTATGTAAAAAAGAAAGCTCCAAATTCACCCATTTTAAAAGATTGCTTTAATGCTTTTTGGGTTGGAGGTTTGATTTGTTGCATAGGACAACTTATATTTTTCTTTTGTCAATATAAAGGCTTAGATGAAACTTCATCTTCTACAGTTGTTTCAATTTCGTTAATAGCAATTGCAATATTTTTAAGTGCTATTAATGTATTTAACAGAATCGGAAAATTTGCTGGCGCAGGCTCACTTATTCCTATTACTGGATTTGCTAACTCTATTGTTTCACCTGCCATGGAATATAAATCAGAAGGTTTCGTCATGGGTGTTGGTGCTAAAATGTTTACAGTTGCCGGACCTGTTTTAGTTTTTGGTATTTCAGCTTCTGTTATAGTTGGAATTATCGCTTGTCTATTTATGTAGTAAAATTTATTTAATTATAACTATTTATGTAGTAAATTTTATTTAATTATGACTATTTATGTAGTAAATTTATGTAATTATGACAATTTTAGTTAATGCTTATTAAAGCCTTTTTCAAGGCAGAAAGGAAATAATTTTAATGAAAAAATTAGGAAAACAAACTTTGCAAATGGATAACAAACCTAGTATTTTAAATGCAGCTGCTATTGTTGGTCCTAAAGAACTTAATGGACCTCTTGCAAAATATTTTGATAAATGCGTTGAAGATGAGTTTTGGGGAGAAGCTTCTTGGGAAAAAGCAGAAAGTAAATTTATAAAGGAAACAGTAAGCACAGTTCTTGGCAAGGCCAGCGTTTCTAGTTCAGATATTGACTTTGTTTTTGCTGGTGATTTACTTAATCAATGTATTTCATCTAGTTTTGGTATGAGAGATACCAACATACCTTTTTTTGGACTTTTTGGTGCTTGTTCAACTTTTGTAGAAGGTCTTTGTTTAGGCTCAGTTTTTATTGACTCAGGTGCTTGTAAAAATGTACTTTGTGCTACATCAAGCCATTTCTGTAGTGCTGAAAAACAATTTAGATTTCCACTAGAGCTTGGTAATCAAAGAACTCCAACAAGTCAATGGACAGTTACTGGCTCAGGAGCTGTAGTTCTAGGCAAATCAAATACTGGTCCTTATATTACTCACATTACACCCGGAAAAATTGTTGACTTAGGTATAAAGGATGCAAATAACATGGGAGCAGCTATGGCACCTGCTGCATTATCCACACTTTGTGCACATTTTGAAGATACAGGAAGAAGTCCTGATTACTATGATGCAATTATTACTGGTGACTTAGGACATCTTGGAAAAGACATTTTATTAGATTTAGCTAAAAATAAGGGATACGATATTGCACCTGTTTATAATGATTGTGGTGTTTTGATATTTGATAAAAAGAAACAGGACACTCATTCTGGCGGAAGTGGTTGTGCTTGTATTGCAACTGTATTTTCGGGTTATTTTTATAAATTGCTAAAAGAACAAAAAATAAAAAAATTATTATTAATTGCAACTGGAGCTCTAACTAATGCTACTACAAGTCAGCAAGGAGAATCTATCCCCGGCATAGCTCATGCAATTTCAATAGAAATGTAATTTTTTAGAAAGGAGTTTTGTATAGTGATATCAATTCATTATACGAAGATTGGATATGGAATATTTTCAGAGCATAGATTGGATGACCATGCTTAACTGCTTTATAGTTGGTGGTGTAATATGCGTCATTGGTCAAATATTAATTGATAAAACAAAACTTACCCCTGCTAGGATTTTAGTTCTATATGTTACTTTAGGAGCAGTTCTTGGTGGTCTTGGAATTTATAAATATTTGATTGACTTTGCTGGATGTGGAGCTACTGTTCCACTAACTGGATTTGGTGCTAACCTAGCAAAAGGGGCATTAGAAGGTGTAAAAGAACAAGGCTTACTTGGAGCATTTACAGGTGGAGTTAAAGCTTGCGCTGGCGGTATAGCTGCAGCAGTGCTATTCGGTTATATTGCTTCTCTTGTTGCTAAGCCAAAAATAAAAAAACAATAAAAAAGAGGTTTATGGAACTTAAATTGAGTTACATAGACCTTTTTTAATTTTACTTTTCTTCCGAACTATATACTAACACTTCTTGTAAGTTTTCGTTTTCCAATAATGAACCTTTTATACTTCCTGTTGTTATGATATCTACTTGCTTATTCAATACTTCTTCAAGTGCAAATTTTACTTCTACAATTTTAAATCCTTCTGCTACATCTTCTGTTCTAACAAGTATATCAATATCACTATTCTTTTTTTGCTTATTCTTTACATACGAGCCAAAAACCCAAACATACATTAAATTATATTTTTGAGCAATTGGCTTTATCTTTTACTTATTTTTTCTAATTCAGACATATACCTACCTCTTACTTTAAAATTTTTATACAGAATTCTTTTACTTTTATTATTTCTTTTTCTGCCACATTCCATAATATTAATTTATCAATTGTTTCATAATTATGTACAACTATATCTCTCATTCCTGTTATGTTTTTCCAAGGTATTTCATTATTTTTTTCTCTAAACTCAATTGGTAATCTTTTCACCAATTCTCCTATCTGAGTTATTGGTGTTAATATTGCATTTTGATATATGCTATTATTTTCAAATTTGTTATATTCATGACCAAAATAATTCATTGTTTCATCTATTATATTGCAATGTTTTATTATTGCTAATAATATTTTTCTAGTTCTTTCATCTAACATATATTACTATAATCCTCTCTGTATTTTTATAAATTTTAACATAAATAAAGAAAAAAAACAATAAAACCAGAAGAAATTTTCTTCTGGCTTTTTATTATTTTATCTCTTACTAAATTGTGGAGCTTTACGAGCTTTTTTAAGACCATATTTCTTTCTTTCTTTTTCACGAGAATCTCTTGTTAAGAATCCGTTTGCTTTAAGTATTGGTCTATATTCTTCTTTGTTTGCTTCGTTCAAAGCTCTTGCTATTCCATGACGAACTGCTCCAGCTTGACCAGCAAATCCACCACCTGTAACTTTTGCTACAACATCATATTTTGTTAATGTTTCAGTAGCTGTTAAAGGTTGTTTTACTATAACTCTTAATGTTTCTTCTCCAAAGTATTCTTGTACATCTTTTCCGTTTACAGTAATTTTACCTTTTCCTTCTGTAAGTCTAACTCTTGCTATTGAACTTTTTCTTCTTCCTGTACCTAAGAATACAACATTATTTTTTGACTTAGCCATTTATAGTTTCCTCCCTTTTAAAATTTCCATTCTTCTGGTTTTTGTGCTATATTTTCATGCTTGTCATCAGCATATACTCTTAATTTCTTAAGCATTTGTCTTCCTAAACTATTATGTGGTAACATTCCTTTTACTGCTATCATCATAGCTTTTTCTGGCTTTGTTTCCATCATAACTCTTGCTGTTGTTTCTTTCATGTTTCCAACGAATCCTGTAAAATGAGTATATTTCTTTTGGTCTAGTTTTTTTCCTGTTAGAACTGCTTTTGAACAATTTATAATAATTACATAGTCACCTACATCCATATTTGGTGTGAATGTTGGTTTATGTTTTCCTCTTAATAGCTTAGCAGCTTCTGAAGCAACTCTTCCTAAAGGTTTATTATCAGCATCAATTATATACCATTTTCTTTCAATTTCATTTTTCTTAACACTATAAGTAGTATTATTCATGGTAAAATTTCCTCCATTTCTATTAAAAAATAATAATATATATGAAACCTTAGAGATACTAACCGGGGAATTGTTCTAAAAGGTCATATTTACTATAACGCTATATTATTTTACTACAAAATACTTACAAAGTCAAGAAATTTTGTGAAAATTTTAACAATTACATTAAATTTTTAACATAATAAAAGCAGCGCAACTATGCAGTTGCGCCGCTCCCGAAATTAACCGGTATTCAGTTTTTACCTTACCACCAAGACACGCAGATGTCGAGATGGTTTGTCCCCGTATACTCTACGCAGCAGTCACATACCATTGCTGGTCCCAAGGATGTCGTCACAAATGTTCCCCTCGGATAGTTTTCCCCAGCGGCTACCATGACATAGCCATTCCAAAGATAAACTCCGTCAGGTGATACACTGACGCTACCCGTGAATCCAAGTTGGTGCATGTAATCCACAATGGACTGCAACCCAGCCAAACCTGGGGAATCAGGGTTGTAATAGGTCTCTTTTCCGCCAAAGGGGCCATTCCAAATTGGATGTTCCCTTAGAACGGCTGCCGCAGCACTATTTACCACGTTGCCGTCTCCGACACTGTAGTCATATGTACTGTCCAATTCCTCATACTGAACATCTTCTGTTTCTGAATCTTCATTAAGTTCAGCTTCTTCTGCTTCACCCTCTTCAGATTCGTTCGTTTCCGATTCGTCCGTTTCCACCTCATCAGTCGCTACTTCATCAGTTATGACTTCATCGGTTTCCGTTTCATCAGCAGAGACCTCTTCGATAGCATTTAAGCTTTCGATAACAGGTTCGGCAAAATCATCAATTGCAAGTAATCTTGCAACCTTTGCCCTCGCTTTGTCATAATTGACTTTTTGGGTCTCATACTTAGGCTCGGGAGAAGCTTCCGCTTCTTCGGTTTCAATTTCCTGCTGTTCCCGTACATCTTGTAAATCGAATCGACCTACATTGGTTTTTTCCTTCTTACTGTCAAGCACATCGTCTCGACCAGAGCTGGAAACCACCAAGATGGTATCCGAATCACATTCACTCTTTTGGCTGCATTGCAACTTCTGCGCATCAGCCGCCATCGTGATGGGAATCAATGCAATTGCAAAGATGATAATGTAGAAGATTACAGTGAGTAAGAAGTCCCTCCTTTCTCGTGTCATCGGTCTTTTGTGTTTGGGCTTATGCATTTGGCATTCCTCCTACCGTTTCCGGTATTTTTTATTCAGCACTAAGGCTGTATATACATTATAACATAAATTATCACACTTTTCAACCTTTAAAGACTTTTAGTTGTTTTTTGCCTATTTTATTTTATAAAATTACACTTAACATTCCTCTTTGCTAGTTTCATAAATTCTAACAATTTCTATCTCCATATTATATACTATTCTGCCTTCCATAATAATTACATCTCCATTATTATAGTTTTTATAAATAATATCTGCTATGTAATCATAAGCTTTAAGTTGTACAATTATACTATTTGCTAAATTGCTTTCAAATGTTTCTATTTTTATAACTATCTGTGAATCATGCTTTTTGCTATTATAAAAAAATTTAAACTCAGAAATTTCTACTATTTTTCCTGCAAGATAAACTTTATTCATTATAATAATCCCCTTGCTTATACATATAATTATACAAAAACACTCTAAAAAAAATCAAAAATTAACTTTGATTTTTTTCATTATAATAAAATATTAAAACTACTATACTTTCGATTTTCCTCTACTAATACCTCGTTTATAAGTTTATATTTACCAATTAAGGAAGGAATAAGTCCCTTTAATATCTAATACTATACTGAATATTTCCCTTGAGAAATATTACCTGATAAAATATTAGAGCACGACACGAAAGCCCACATTGTTGTTGTAATTGGTAAGTTCATTGTTACCGTTCGCGCGTACGACTGGGTTGTCTCCTCCTGCATTGTTGAAGCTGCCGCCGCGAGGAACAACGAACAAAACTTTTTTAGACTTACCCCTAAGTTTTAAGTTGAATTATAATTTGAAGTTTCATCCATTATAAAATACTTATTTATCAAATTATATACATTTGCCACACTCATGTATCCATAATGTCCACATAAATATTTTTTTGCTTCTTTTGAAGTCATTTGCCCATTTTTAACTTGTAGCGTTAATTTCTTTACTTTATTTTTAAGTCTCCTTTTGCCTTTTTCTCTTATTTTAAGTCTATACTCATTTATTTTGTATCCACAAAAATTTACCCCTTGTTTTGCCTTAAATATATTAGTTTTATCATTAAATTTTAGCTTTAGATTTTGGGCAATAAACTTTTCTATTTCTAGCTTTACTTTCTTCAATTGCTCTTTGTCTTTCATTAAAATTATGCTGTCATCCATATACCTAAAATAGTATCTCACTTTTAGTTGATGCTTTATAAATTGGTCTGCTTCATTATAGTATAAATTTGCAAATAATTGACTACTTAAATTTCCAATTGGAATTCCGTTATCTTTTCTACCTGCAAAGATAGTTTGAGATATTAGCCATAATATGTCCTTATCTTTTATTTTGCGTTTTAAAATTCGCAATAAAATTTCTTTATTAATACTAGGAAAATACTTTGAAACATCCATTTTTAATATATAATAATCGCCATACTCTTTTTTGCATTTTTGCATAGCTTTTTGAACATCCTTTGCTGCTTTATGCATTCCTCTTCCCGGAATACATGCATATGTATTATCTATGAATTGTGGAAGATAGAATGGATCTAGAAAATTATCTACAAGCCATCTATGTACCACTCTATCTAGGTATCTTGCAGCCTCTATTTTTCTTTTTTTAGGCTCATATACATAGAATGAAACATACTGACTATGCTGATATGTTCGATTTTTTAACTCATTATATAAATATAATATATAATCTTCTTTCTTTAAGTTAAATTTTATAACATTTTGTCTGCTTTTCTTTCCCTTTTGGCATTTCAGATGTGCTTCCATTAGTTTATCATATGTTAAATATTTATCGAATTGGTTTCTGATAGTTCTTGGCATAATATTTTATAAGTCCTCCTAACATCTTCCCAATTTCACCTATTAATTCCAGCATTACGAAATTAAATTTTTTGTTGTCTATCCAATTCATTTCATGCATTATTCTTAGTAATATTCTTTGAGTATTTAAGTCTGCATCTATTTTATTCAAATACGGAAGTTTTTTGCTTGTTTCTATCTTATCTACAAGCAGTATATTCCTTAGTGTATCATACATTAATGTTTTGTATTCTGTACCTATACTAAATTTCTCTACTCTTGGTAATTGTATCAAAACAACTTTCAGCATATACTGCATGTATTTTTCAAACTTTGGTATCAATTTTAATGACGAATTTTTATCTTCTACACTTTTACTTTCCATTATTTCAATTTTCTTTCAGTTTTAAATATTTGAACAGGTGTCAGGGCTACTCAACATAAAGCACGACACGAAAGCCCACAAAGTTGCTGTAAGCGGTAAGCGCATTGCGACCGTGCGCGCGTACGACTGGGTCGCCCCCTCCTGCATGGTAGAAGCTGCCGCCGCGAGGAACAACGAACATGGTACCATTTTTTATATTATGTCCTGTTGTCCATTCCCACACATTGCCTGCCATGTCATAAATATTATATAGCTTAAAATCATCACTTGCACCTGTTGCTAATTCTATTCTATTCCATCCTGTTTTGCTTCCATTTGTGTAATTTCCATTAGGTTTAACATTTACACTTCCGGTCTTATATGTTGTTGCATAATCCCATGTACTATTATTTAGCCATCCATGTAGCGCCCACAAGCAATTTATTTTACTATAATCTGTTGTTGTATTATTATAATAATTTCCCCATTTAG
>CANQXO010000029.1 GCA_947627825.1 uncultured Clostridia bacterium | reverse complement strand
AAAGAAGCTGTAACTCCTCCATAAGTTGGGTCTGTTAAAACAGATATGTACAAAAGTCCTGCTTCATCTAATTTCGTAAGGGCAGATGTGGTTTTTGCCATTTGCATTAGTGAGATTATTCCTTCTTGCATTCTTGCTCCTCCTGATACAGAAAATATTATAAGAGGTAATTTTTTCTCTATTGCTTGCTCTATTGCGTAAGTTATTTTTTCACCTACTACAATTCCCATGCTTCCCATTAAAAATCCACTATCCATTATGCAAATAACTACTTCTTTTCCATTAATTTTTCCTGTTCCTGCTGAAACAGCTTCTTGAAGTCCTGTTTTTTCTCTTAATGCTACTAATTTTTTTTGATAATCTTCTAATTTAAGTGGGTTTGTAGTTTCTATATCTAAATCAAATCTTTTATATGTGCCTTCATCTATGATTAGTTCTACTCTTCTATTTATGTGCATTCTAAAATAATGTCCACAATTTGGACAAATACTTAAATTTTCTCTTAAAGTATCTTTATATATTATTTCGTTACATTTATCGCATTTTACCCACTTGCCTATTGGTATATCTATATTTGCATTTTTATTTTTGGCTGATGGACTTCTTTTTTTTATTTTATCAACAATCATTTTTTATTCCTCATTTCTTCTATAAATGTCGTATCAAAAGTGCCTCTTATAAAATTTGGATTTTTTATAATTTTAAATAAAAAGTCTGAGTTTGTTTCTATTCCATCTATTACTAATTCTTCTAAAGCTCTTTTCATTTTGCTTATGGCTTCATTTCTGTTTGAACCATAAGCTATAATTTTTGCTATCATTGAATCATAATTTGTTGGAATTACATAACCTTCATAAACTGCAGTATCAACTCTTATGCCATTTCCTCCTGGTAAGTTAAGTCCTAATATTTTTCCCGGGCAAGGCATAAAGTTTTTATTTGGATTTTCGGCATTTATTCTACATTCTATTGAATGACCTCTAAATTCTATTTCTTTTTGCTTAAATTTTAATGTTTCTCCTGCTGCTATTTTTATTTGTTCTTTTACTATGTCAATTCCTGTGCGCATTTCTGTAATAGGATGTTCTACTTGAATTCTTGTGTTCATTTCCATAAAATAAAAGTTTTTGTCTTTATCTACTAAGAATTCTACTGTTCCACAACTGGTATATCCAACTGTTTTTGCAACTTTTATTGCAGTTTCTCCCATTTTATTTC
Source organism: uncultured Clostridia bacterium (assembly GCA_947627825.1). The sequence goes on along the minus strand of CANQXO010000029.1, from coordinate 12,043 downwards.
TTAGTTTTTCATCAACTATTGTTGATGGTGTTTCTTCTAATATTTTTTGGTGTCTTCTTTGAATTGAACAATCTCTTTCTCCTAGATGAACTATATTTCCATGCTCGTCTGCAAGTATTTGTATTTCAATATGTCTTGGATTTTGCAAATATTTTTCTATATATATTTCATCATCATTAAAAGATGCTTTGGCTTCTTGTTTTACTAGGTTATAGCTACTTTCAAGTTCCTTTTTATTTTGTACTACTCTTATTCCTTTTCCTCCACCGCCAGCAGCTGCCTTTAACATTACTGGATATCCTATTTTATCTGCTATAGTTTCTGCTTCTTTTAGTCCTTTTATGCTTCCGTCTGAGCCCGGAATTACTGGAATGTTAGCTTTTCTTAAAATTTCTTTTGCATTTGATTTATTTCCTAATAAGTCTATAACTTTATAATTTGGTCCTATGAATTTTATATTAGATTCTTCGCAAATTTTTGCAAATTGTGAATTTTCTGATAAAAAACCAAAACCCGGATGAATGGTATCTGCTCCAGTTATATATGCAGCTTCAATTATGTTTTTTACATTTAAATAACTTTTGCTTGATTCTGCTGGTCCAATACATACAGCTTCATCGGCTAATCTAGTATGCATTGCATCTTTATCCGCTTCAGAATATACTGCAACAGTTTTTATATTCATTTCTTTACAAGCTCTAATAATTCTTACTGCAATTTCTCCACGATTTGCAATTAAAATTTTGTTCATTTAAATCTTCCTTTCTTTTTGTCTTTTCATAATGATTAAAATTTATACTAAAGCAAATGTTAATTCTCCTCTTGCTACTATTTTATCTTCTACACTTGCTATTGCTTCACCAACACCTATTGGTCCTTTTTGCTTTATAATCTTAACTTCTAGTTTTAACTTATCTCCCGGAACTACCATCTTTTTAAACTTCATTTTGTCAATTCCGCCAAATAAAGCGTTTTTACCTTTGTTTTCTTCTAATGATAAAATTGCTACTGCTCCTGTTTGGGCTAATGCTTCACATATTAAAACTCCTGGCATAATTGGATTTCCTGGGAAATGTCCTTTAAAATACCATTCGTTTTCATCTACTATTTTATATGCTTTTGCGCTTTCTCCGGGTTTGTATTCTTCTACTTCATCAATCATTAAAAATGGTTCTCTTTGTGGTATGATTTTTTTTATTTCTTCTTTGTTTAACATATTATCCTCCATGGTTACTCTATTCTAAATAACTTTGTTCCGTATTCAACTGGCATTCCATCTTCTACAAATATTTCTGTTATTTTTCCAGAATAATCAGATTGAATTTCGTTCATCAATTTCATTGCTTCTATGATGCAAAGTGTATCTCCTTCTTTGACTTGTGTATCTATCTGAACAAATGGCTCTGCTGTTGGTGCTGGCTTTATGTAGAAGGTTCCTACCATTGGAGATGTTACTATGTTGCCTTTTTCTTCTTCTTGATTTTCATTTTGATTTGAATTTATGTTTTCATTTGCATTCTGGTTTAAATGTTCATTATAATTTTTGTTTGCTGTTGTTTCTTTATTATCATTTTCTAATTCTTTTATCTTGTTTTCTATTATATTTTGTGTTAAAACTGGTTTTTCGTCTTCTTTTTTCATTCTAATTTTTGTTCCATCTGGAAAATCAATTTCAATTGAAGTTAGTTTGGAATTTCCCATGTCATCCATTAGCTTCTTAATATTTTCATATTCCATTTTTATACCTCCTCGATTTAATATGTATAAAATTTTTAGTTACATTTTAATTTTTTTCAATATTTTTTGCATAATATTTTTAATCTAATTATACTTTTTTAATATTATGCTTGCATTATGTCCACCAAATCCAAGTGAGTTAGACATTACAAAATTTATTTTTGCTTTTCTTGGCTCGTTTGGAACAACATCTAAACCACATTCTTCATCTTTTACCTTATAATTAATAGTAGGTGGTACTAGTTGATTTTCAATAGCTTTTACACTAATTATCGCCTCTACTGCACCAGCTGCTCCTAATAAGTGCCCTGTGTTACCTTTAGTTGAGCTAATCATAACTTTTTTGCTTGCATCACTCATTGCTTTTTTAATTGCTAAAGTTTCAGTTGAATCATTTAAGTGAGTAGATGTTCCGTGTGCATTTATATAATCTATATCTTCTGGCTTTATTTTGGCATCTTGTATTGCTCTCATCATAGCTTTTGCACCGCCTTCGCCATCTGGAGATGGAGAGGTTATATGATAAGCATCTGTTGTTGCTCCATATCCCACAACTTCTGCATAAATTTTTGCACCTCTTTTAATTGCATGCTCTAATTCTTCAAGTATAACTATTCCAGCTCCTTCACCCATTACAAAGCCATTTCTTTCTTTATCAAATGGTATACTTGCTCTATTTTTGTCACTTGATTGAGATAGAGCCTTCATATTTTCAAAACCTGCTATTCCCACTTCGCAAATTGGGGCTTCTGTTCCTCCTGCAATTATAACATCTTCATACCCATCTTTTATTGTTTTGTATGCTTCGCCAATTGCATGAGTTGATGATGCACAGGCTGTAACTATTGATAATGATTCTCCCTTTGCTCCAAGCTCTATTGCTATATTTCCAGCTGGCATATTTGCAATTGCCATTGGAATAAACATAGGCGAAACTCTTGAATGTCCTTTTTCAAAATTTATTTCACATTGATTTTGTATTGTTGTAAGTCCTCCTATTCCTGAACTTACAAAAACTCCTATTCTATCAAAATCTGTATTTTCTTTTGAAATATTACTATCTTTAAAGGCTTCTAAAGCACTTATTATTGCAAATTGAGATGAACGGTCTAATCTTTTTGTTTGTTTTACATCAAAATATTTTAGTGGTTCATAATTTTTAACTTCTGCAACTAAGCTAGTTTTAAATCCTGTGCTGTCAAATAAAGATATTTTATCTATTCCACAAATTTTGTTTTCTATACTTTTCCATGTTTCTTCTACATTATTTCCAATTGGAGTAATTGCTCCTAATCCTGTTATTACAACTCTTTTTTCCATTTTTATTTCTCGTATAATGTAAACCCTATACGAATTTCTCCTTTCCTTGAAATATGATTTTTACATAAGCATTCCGCCATCAATGTTTATTACTTGCCCAGTAATGTATGAACTTTCATCAGATGCTAAAAATTTTATAACATTTGCAACATCTTCTACAGTTCCCATTCTACCAAGTGGGATAGATTTTGCGATTTGCTCTTTTATATCATCTTTCAATACATTGGTCATATCAGTTTGTATAAATCCCGGTGCAACAGCATTTACTAAAATATTTCTTGAAGCTACTTCTTTTGCTAGACTTTTTGTAAACCCTATTATTCCAGCCTTTGATGCCGAATAGTTTGTTTGACCAGCATTTCCTGCAATTCCCACAACTGACGAAATATTAATAATTCTGCCATACCTTGCTTTCATCATGTATGGTATTACATTTTTAGTTACATTAAATGTACCAACTAAGTTTACATCTATAACACTTTCAAAATCTTCTTTTTTCATTCTCATTATTAAAATATCTTTTGTAATTCCTGCATTATTTACTAAAACATCAATTTTTCCTAAATGCTCTATTACTTCTTTTACAAATTTTTCTGTATCTTCAAAAACAGATACATCTCCTTGAACTCCAAAAAATTTTACATTTTCTTTTTCAATTTCTTCTTTTAAACTTTTTAGACTATCATTTTCAGTTCTATAATTTACTGCAATATCATATCCATCTTTTGCAAGTGTTATTGCAATTTGCCTTCCTATGCCTCTTGTTCCTCCAGTAATCAATGCTACTTTATTCATTTTCAATTTTCCTTTCTCTTTTACAGTTAGCTTAACAAATTATTGATTAAGTCAAGTTTTAAGTTGTTAATCTTTGAACTCACTAATCTTGTAACCTATTAAACTTGGTTAATATATTTAATTCTTTTATCTTTTAATAGACTTATTGTTTTCGTTTAAAATTATTTTAGTAATCTAATATTTTCCTTTAATTCTCCCGAATTACTAATATTTAAAATTGTAAGCTCTTTGTCTGTTTCTGTTCTTTTTACAAATCCAGATAATGATTTTCCCGGTCCGATTTCCACAAATGTATCAATTCCGTCTTTTATCATGTTTTCAATAGTTTGAGAAAATCTAACTGGACTAATAATATGCTTTTCAAGAATTTCTTTTACATTATCAGTAGTTTTATATTCGGTTCCATCTAGATTTTTCATTACTTTTGTTTTAAAAGTATGAATTTCTAATTTATCTAACTCTTTTCTTAATGCTTTTGAACTTTCCTTTAATTTTTCTGTATGAAAAGGTCCTGCTGTTTTTAGAATTCGTACCTTTTTCGCTCCCTCGTCTTTTGCAATTTGCTCTGCTTCTAAAACTGCTTCTTTTTCGCCAGATACTGCTACTTGACCTTTGCAATTATAATTTGCCGGAACGACAAAACCTTTTCTTACTTTTTTGCAAACCTCTTCAACTTGATTATCACTTAAGCCCATAATAGCTGCCATTTGCCAATCCCCTTTTGGTAAAAGGTCTTGCATGAATTCTCCTCTTTTTTTAACTATTTCTACGCCTTCTTTAAAAGAAATTGCTTCGCTGTTAATTAATGCAGAATATTCTCCAAGGCTAAGACCTGCTGAGCTTTCTGCTTTTATTCCATTTTGCTTTAAAACTTCTAATATTGCTAAGCTCATTGTTAAAATTGCAAGCTGAGTATATTTTGTTTCATTTAAAGTTTCTTCCGGTCCTTCAAAAGATATTTTTGCAATATCTATGCCTGTAATTTCTTTTACACCATCATATACTTTTCTAGCTACTTCATATTGTTCGTAAATATCTTTTCCCATTCCAACACTTTGTGCTCCTTGACCCGGAAATAAAAATCCAATTTTCATTTTAATACTTCCTCCATAACTTCTTCAAATTTATTACAAAAGCAAGCTATAAAATCATCTCTATCAATTTTAATATTACATTCATTTTTTATTGAAGTGGCTATGTTTTTTAGCTCTCCCTCAAAATTTTCTTTGTTAGTATTTATACCAATTCCAACCACCAGATATTTTACCTTTTCATGAAGCACCTTAGTTTCTGTTAAAATTCCACCAACTTTTTTACCATTTAGTAAAACATCATTAGGTTCTTTTATTGATAAATCAATATTGTATTTTTTCTTGAAAATTTCAGTTATTATTTTAGCGATTTTAATTGTTAGGCCATCTAATTTTTTTAAATTGCAATTGGGCATAAGAACAAATGAAAATGCAATATTGTTTGCTTCATCAGTAACCCAGCTTCTGCCGTGAGTGCCTTTTCCAGCAGTTTGCATATCAGCCATAACCAAGCTTCCTTCTGCACAATTTTGCTGTGTCATTTTCCATACTTCATTTTGAGTTGAATCTATTTCTTTAAAATAAATACAATTTCTACCCAATATATTTGTTTTTAAATTTTTCAATTTCATCCAAATTTGCCTGCCTTTTTATTTTATTTGTAGTAGTTTTAATTAAAGGTTCTTCTGACAATATGATACCTCTAATAGCCTTATATGCTGGCATAGTTTTGTTTACTTTTTTTATTTCATTAAACATATAATTGTATACATCTTGATTTGTATTTACCTTATAAAAATCATTTATAACATTTCTATCAAAAACTATTTTTACATTTATTCTAACATCTTCTTTATCTTCTGAGCGATTGTTTCCATATATAAATGACTCTGTTACCCCTTCAATTTTGTTTACTAAATTTTCCATTTCCTCTGGGAAAATATTTTTGCCATTTTTCAAAACAATAACACTTTTCTTTCTACCACATATAAAAATGTAACCTTCTTCGTCTATTCTAGCTAGGTCTCCGGTTTTAAACCATTCTCCCTGCATTGCTTCCTTTGTAGCCTTTTTGTCTCCGTAATAGCCAAGCATTATACTTGGACCTTTAACAACAAGCTCTCCAATTCCCTCACTATTTGCATCAATAATCTTTGCTTTAACGCTTGGAACAGATTTTCCTATAGAACCTAATTTATAATACTTATTAGTTCCTACTCCGACTACTGGAGATGTTTCGGTTAAGCCATATCCTTGAACAAGATTTAAACCTATCATTCTATATTTTTTCTCTATTTCTTTATCCAAAGCTGCAGCTCCACTTATTAAAAGCTTAATTCTTCCACCAAGCATATCATGGATTTCCTTAAACACTTCTTTCTTCGTTTCCATTGAACTATCTTGGTATATTTCTTCATTTTTTAGTATTTCTTCAAGCTTTCCTTCTTTGTCTAATTTTTTTCTAATTATTTTAAAAATTCTTTCATATATTGCTGGAACGCAAGCCATAATTGAAACTTTATATTCATTTAAATTGTCCAATATATGCCTTAGTCCATCGCAAAATACTGTTGTAGAGCCTTTATATAGTGAAAGCAAAAAGCCTACTGTACATTCAAAAACATGATGTATTGGTAACACAGACAAGAAAATATCACTTTCATTTACATCCAAAATACTACCCAAATCCATTAAATTAGTGCATATATTTTTGTGAGAAAGAGCCACAACTTTTGATGCTGATGTAGTTCCTGATGTAAATAGCATTATACTCATTTCATCTGGATTAATTTTGGCATTTATAAATTCTTTATTACCTTGGGCTATAAGTTTTTCTCCACTTTTTATTAGCTCGCTTAATGAATAAATGCCCTCTTTGTGTTCATTTGTTTCCATTGATATTAGGTGCTTTAGTTTGTTTTTGTGACTATATCTGATTCTTTCAATTTCTTCTGCATGCTTATTTGTATAGAATATTGCTTCAACTTCAGACCTTTGAATTACAGATTCTAGTTCATTTTCTGGTAATGATTTGTCTAAAGGTACTACAATTCCTGTTCCACAAACTACTGATAAATAAGCAATTTCCCATTCATACCTATTTTCTCCAATAACAGCTATTCTCTTATTTTTTAAGCCTAAATTAATCAAAGCTGTTCCTAAAGCATCTACCATATCTCGAACTTCTTTATGTGTAAAAATTTTATATTTTCCATTTTCAATTCTAATTTTGTATGCTATATTATTTCCATATAATTTCTTTGTTTTATTAAGCATATCCTTTAAATCAGTTATTTTCATAGTATCATAAATTCTTTTGTCCATCATTTTTTTCTCCTTTTGACATTATAACATATAAATAACCTTAAAGTCATTAGACTGAGGGGTCAGTTCAATAAAAAAATTAGGTCAAACATTTTGCAATGTGCCTAATTTTCTACATTTTTTACTACTTTTATTTTCTACCATTATTTATTTTAAATATTTGTCACAGTTTATTAACTTAAATTGTGTCATTAATTTGTTTTATCTGTTAGCATTTTGGTTCATTCATTTCTTTACTAAGACCTCTAACTATAGTATTAATAAAACCTTCATAAACATCATCTACATTTACAGTTCTGTTTTTCATTAATCTATAAATTAAGCTAGAGCAAGTAATTCCAAAAATTCCAGAAGATAATGCCTCTACATCTCCATCATAAAATTCTCCGTTTTCTATTCCTTCTTTTATAACTTCCTCAATAATCTTTATATATTCAAATACTGCTTTTCTGCATTTTATATTTCTTTGTTCTTCTCCCCATATTTGTGAAAATACAACACTTAAAAAAGGTTCATATTTGACAGTAACTTTTATTTGCACTAGGATTATTGCCTTAATCTTTTCAAGAGCATTTGTGCTGTCTTTTGTTTTTATGTTGATATTATTTTTTAATAATTTTAAGCCTTCCTCAAGAAGCATATCAAATATATCCTCTTTTTTTTCAAAATGATAATATAATGAACCTTTAGCAACTCCTGCTATTGCTGTTATTTCTTCAATGCTGGCATTATCATAACCTTTTTCAGCAAATATTTGAACGGCTGTGTTAAAGATTCTTCTTTTTGTTTTACTCATTCTTATTTTAGTCATAATCGTTCTCCTCTTATTTACTTTTCTTGGTTGACTGCATTAAGTATACAAATTTTGCTGTTATATTGTTTGGAGATATTTTAGAAAGAACTTTTACAATTTTTATACCCATTCCCGGAATAATCATAAACTTGTTTTTTAGCATTTTATCTATTGCATATTTAGCTACTTTTTCACTACTTAGTGAATATATACCAAACTCTACACCTGCTACGCTATTAAAGTTTGTATTAACCGGACCCGGGCAAAGTATACTAATTTTTACTTTTGATTTTGCCTTTTTTATTTCTTCTCTTATACCTTCTGAAAGCCTTACTACATAAGATTTTGAAGCATAATAACTGTCCATTAATGGTCCCGGCATAAAGCCTGCTATTGAAGCAACATTTAAAATGTGACCACTATTTTTATCCATCATGTCTTTTAAATATAATTTACTTAATATATGCACAGCTGTAATGTTGGTTTTTATTAGTTGCAATTCTTTTTCTAAATCTGTTTCGGTAAACTTTCCAAATACGCCAAATCCAGCATTGTTAATTAGTACATCAACGCTTCCGACCATTGAGTGTAATTTTTTGCAGTTTTCTTCTTCGGATAAATCCATTGATATTATTTCTATATGCTCGCCCTTTAAACTATTTTTAACCTCTTCTAGCTTTTCCTTGTCTCTAGCAACTAAAACTAAATCATAGCCTCTTTTATCTAGCTCTTTTGCCATATCTTTTCCAATGCCTGAAGATGCTCCTGTTATTAAAGCTTTCATATTTTATTTTCTATTATCTCCTTATTTATTCAACTTAAGCCGAAACAATTATATCACTTTGAGATTATTTAAGCAAGTATTTTTATTCTATATAACACAATAGAGCTCTCTAAATTAGAGAGCTCTATTGGTTCAGGTTAGCATTAGTTGGCAGTGCTACTCGAACGCACAAGCCAGCCAGTACATCTGCGCAAGCTTCCAAAAAAGTTTGAACCTTCCATAAGGTAAGAAAGTGGGTCATAGAATTCATACCCATTGTAGGCACCACTAGCTACGAAAAACTTTCCTGTCTCCTCATCTTTAGCTAATATTTTTTGTAAACCTGCTAAATCGCATTTGCCTGCAACCTTTTTGGCACCAGTAGCTAAATAATAATTTCCATTAAAACTGTCGTAGATGCAGTATTCTGATTTTGAGGAGGGATAATCATAAAATCCTATTTCTCTTGAGTCAATACATACTACATCCCAAGCAGTTTGTTCAGACCAGCCCTCCTTAATTAAACTATTGATAAGCCATCCTAAAAACAGGATATACTCATCCTTTGTACCAAGACGAAGACCATTATACTTTGCAGCAGTTTCCCAGAAATCATAATTTTTTTCTTCTAGAGGTTTTCTACCAGGAACAAATCTAATTGTGCCTCGCACTGGAGGAGTTTTTAAACTTGGATACTCCATTGATGGGTCACACACAAAAACCTCAAATTTCTTCACTGATTTACTGACAGCCTCTTTGAGATTTTCATAGAAGGTAACTGCTCCAGGAGTTCTAAGTAGCAAATCGCCTTCCAGTAATTCTTCTCTGACATACCGTATTTTTGCTAGCAGTTTTTTATACATAGGGTCATCAGAGCCAGGAATCAAAATAGTTTCATCCTCCTTTATTTTTTTTGCTTCATAATTTTCTACAAAGAGATACTCCATACATTCATATATCTTATTTTCTTTTATATAAGATTTCAGAATTGTATACACTTTTTGCTCACCTAAGCTTTCCTTATCATGACGGATACCATTTTCACTCTTATGACGAAAATAGAAACCCCCATAAGCAGCAAATTCTAGTGGTTCTCCTATACCTTGCATTGCAGTGAAAAGCTCTAAAGCAACCTTTTCTGCTTCCTGGTTGCTTAAATATTTTTCTAGAATTTTACGAATTCTTTGAATTTCCTGAGTATCGTCGTTCATGAACGACGCTTTTTTCACAGTAGATTCCTCTGTTTCGTAATTTTCTGTCATGGGCTTTTTGATTGCAACATTTGAAGGTTTAGGTTCATGCTTAATCGGTTCTTCTGTATGAACAGGTGTGTCAGAGTTAGAAACCTTATTAGTCTCTGGCTTCTCTGTCTCTTCCGTTTCATGTTTTTCTGCCATGAGACTTTCAATGCACTCCTGCAGTTCATCTTCTTCAAGATAAGATTGCAGAATTGTTTGAACATTTCTCTTGACAACAGATTCCGTTGTAAGCACGAGTTTTCCTTCTTTGTCCTTATGAACGAAAAAGACTTCTCCGTTATCATTGTACTTAATCTCTCCCTGTATCACAGTGGACAACTCTACGGCAACTTTTGCTGCCTTCCGGTTTCCTAGATATTCTTCTAGAATTTTCCGAATTTCCTGAACATTGTCGTTCATAACCGTTGCATTTTTCATTATTGTTTCCTCCTTAAAATTTTAATAAAATTTTTGGTTGAACGAATATTTAATTGTTTGGAACAGGTTCATTATACTACTTTTTTTCTGCTTTTGCAAATTTATATACAACTTCATGATATTTTTTCATAGCACGGCACATTTCATATAACATAATAGAGCCCTCTAAATTAGAGAGCTCTATTAGTTCAGGAGTAGTATCAGTTAGAAGTATTACTTAAGTGGTACAAACCAAGGAGTAATATCATCCAGAAAACGATATCTATCAAACTCACCGTCCATAATAAGAAGATAAGAAAGTGGGCGGTCTTTCCCAGAATCTTTTTTACCACCACCAGCTATGTAAAAACATTCTTCTTCATCTTCAGCTAACATTTTTTTAAAACCAGCTAAGTCGCATTTGCCTGAAATTTCTCTTGTACCAGTTATTTCATCATCCGAAAGTCCACTTTCAATACGTTGTAACATTGCTTGTGACGTTTCTGAGGTAGCATACCGTCCTAGCTTGCTTGAGTCATAGCAAACTGCATCCCAAGCATTTTGTACAGGCCAGCCCTCCTCATTAATCAAGACGCTGATAAGCCATCCTAAAAACAGGATATACTCATCCTTTGTACCAAAACGAACGCCATTATACTCTGCTATTCTTTCCATTCCATCATAAGATATATGGTTAACAGGAATTTTACCAGGTAAGAATGAGAGTTCGTCTGTAGCACGGCTGTGGCCATTCCCATCGAGTGTTAAAACCCATGATGGGTCATATACAAAAACCTTGAATTCTTTCACTGGTCTACTGACAGCCTTTTTGAGATTATCCATGAAATTATCCGAATTAGGGCTTTTGAGTCTCACATTCTGATTCAACAGTTCTTTATAAATAGTGTCATCAGAGCCGGGGATTAAAATAGTTTTATACATCTCCGTTGCTTTCACTTTGTTATTTTCTGTCATGGGCTTTTCGATTGCACCGTTTGAAGGTTTAGGTTCATGCCTAATCGGTTCTTCTGTATGAACAGGGGTGTCAGAATTAGAAACCTTATTAGTCTCTGGCTTCTCTGTCTCTTCCGTTTCATGTTTTTCTGCCATGAGACTTTCAATGCACTCCTGCAGTTCATCTTCTTCAAGATAAGATTGCAGAATTGTTTGAACATTTCTCTTGACAACAGATTCCGTTGTAAGCACGAGTTTTCCTTCTTTGTCCTTATGAACGAAAAAGACTTCTCCGTTATCATTGTACTTAATCTCTCCCTGTATCACAGTGGACAACTCTACGGCAACTTTTGCTGCCTTCCGGTTTCCTAGATATTCTTCTAGAATTTTCCGAATTTCCTGAACATTGTCGTTCATAACCGTTGCGTTTTTCATGATTGTTTCCTCCTTAAAATTTTAATAAAATTTTTGGTCGAACGAATAAATTAATTTTTTTGAACAAATTCATTATACTACATTTTTTCAATATTTGCAAATTTAAAAAATAAATGCAATTTTAAATAAAATCCCTTTTAAATTGTTTGAAAAATATAAAAAAATAATGCTATACTAATAGTAGCTTAAGCAAAAAGTCAAATGAAGATGACAATATGTACGAAGGTGTGAATGT
>CANQXO010000028.1 GCA_947627825.1 uncultured Clostridia bacterium | reverse complement strand
CAAAATTGGTGTAATTGATAATCTTTTAGAAAAAGTTGATACACTTTTAATTGGTGGAGGAATGGCTTATACATTTTTTAAATCACAAGGTCATAATGTAGGAAAATCTATTTGCGAATTAGATAAACTAGATTTAGCAAAAAGTTTGTTAGAAAAGGCAGAGCAAAAAGGTGTAAAAATGCTTTTACCAGTTGACAATGTTTTAGGAAAAGAATTTAGCGCAGATACAGAAACTATGACAGTTGAATCTTCAGAAATTCCAGATGATTGGGAAGGATTTGACATTGGACCAAAAACGGTAGAATTATATAAACAAGAATTAAGAGATGCAAAAACAGTTTTATGGAATGGACCTATTGGAGTTTTTGAATTTGACAAATTTGCAGTAGGAACAAATGAAATATCAAAATGCCTTGCAGAACTTGATGATTGTACTACAATTATAGGTGGAGGCGATTCAGCAGCAGCGGTTGCTAAAGCCGGTTTATCAGACAAAATGACTCATATATCAACAGGAGGAGGAGCTTCACTAGAATTTATCGAAGGAAAAGTTTTACCAGGAATAGATTGTCTTGAAGAAAGGAATGTTTAATATGAGAAGAAAAGTAATAGCAGGAAATTGGAAAATGAACATGCTTCCAAATGAAGCAATTGACTATGTAAATGCATTAGCACCACTTGTTAAAGAGAGCCCTAACGAAGTTATAATTTGTGTTCCATTTACAGATTTATTTTATACATTGCTAACAGTACAAGAAACAAATATTCATGTAGGAGCTCAAAATATGCACTGGGAAAATTCAGGAGCTTATACAGGAGAAGTTTCAGCAGATATGCTTAAGGCAATTAATACAGAGTATGTAATAATTGGTCACTCAGAAAGAAGACAATATTTTGCTGAAACAGATGAAACAGTTAATTTAAAAGTAAAATCAGCACTTGAAAAAGGCTTAAAACCAATAGTTTGCGTAGGCGAAACTTTGGAACAAAGAGAAGCCGGCAAAACAGCAGAAATAATTACAAATCAAACAGCCAAAGCATTAGAAGGCTTGACAACTGAAGATTTAGATAATATAATAGTTGCCTATGAGCCAATTTGGGCAATAGGAACAGGCAAGACTGCAACCGCAGATGATGCCAATGAAAGCATAAAGCAAATTCGAAACGAAATAAAAACAAAGTTTGGCACTGATGATGTTACCATATTATATGGTGGTAGTGTTAAACCAGAAAATGCTAGAGAGCTTTTTACAATGTCAGACATTGATGGAGGCTTAGTTGGTGGTGCAAGTCTTAATGCCGAAAACTTTAGTAAAATTGTAAATTTTTAGATTTAAAACTTAATATTTAGTTTAAGATATTTAATTTAAGCTTTTAAATTGAAATTTTAAATCTATAATTAAATTTATCTTATAATTAATGATTTATAATTGATAAAAATTTAATTTTAAAATTTACAAGACCTAAAGAAAAAAGAAAGAAGGAAAAAATGAGTAAAGAACTTACAATGCTAGTAATACTAGATGGGTTTGGCAAAAATCCAGAAAAACAAGGAAATGCAATAGCAAATGCTAATAAGCCAAATCTAGATGAACTAATGATGACGAGCCCTACAGCACAAATTAATGCAAGCGGAGAAGCAGTAGGACTTCCAGAAGGACAAATGGGAAACTCAGAAGTAGGCCATACAAATATAGGAGCAGGTAGAATAGTATATCAAGAGCTTACAAGAATTACAAAATCAATCGAAGATGGGGACTTCTTTAGTATTCCAGAACTTGTTGAAGCTGTTGAAAATTGCAAAAATAAAGGAAGCAAGTTACATATTATGGGACTACTTTCAGATGGTGGAGTTCATAGCCATGAAAGACACTTATTTGGATTACTAGAACTTGCTAAAAGAAAAGATTTTGAAAATGTATATATTCATTGCTTTATGGATGGTAGAGATACACTTCCAGCTTCAGGAGAAGGATATATTCAACAATTAGAAGAAAAAATTGAAGAAAAGGGAATTGGAAAAATAGCATCAATTTCAGGAAGATTTTACAGCATGGATAGAGATAAAAGATGGGAAAGAACAAAAAAATGCTATGATGCTTTAGTATACGGAGAAGGAGAAAAAGCTACATCTCCAATACAAGCCATAGAAAGTTCTTATCAAAAAGAAATCTTTGATGAATTTGTTGAACCAACAATTATTTATAATGGTGAAAAGCCAGTTGCAACAATTGAAGATGGCGATTCTGTAATATTCTTTAATTTTAGACCAGATAGAGCTAGAGAAATAACAAGAGCTCTAGTAGATAAAAATTTCAAAGAATTTAAAACAAAAAAATTAGATATAAATTTTGTTTGTATGACTCAATATGATGAAACTATGCCAAATGTAAAAGTAGCTTTCAAACCAGAAGTACTAACTAATACATTTGGAGAATATATAAGTAAAAAGGGATTAAAGCAATTAAGAATAGCAGAAACGGAAAAATATGCTCATGTAACATTTTTCTTTAATGGTGGAGAAGAAAAACAATATCCAGGAGAAGATAGAATTTTAATACCTTCACCAAAAGTTGAAACTTATGATTTAAAACCTGAAATGAGTGCTTATGAAGTTACAGACAAAGTAGTTGAAGCAATAAATTCAGAAAAATATGATAGCATTATCTTAAACTTTGCAAATCCAGATATGGTAGGACATACAGGAAGTATGGAGGCAACTATAAAGGCAATTGAAACAATAGATGAGTGTATAGGAAAAATTGTAAATGCTTTATCAAAACATAATGGAAAAGCAATTATAACAGCAGACCACGGAAATGCAGAGCAAATGATAGATTATAAAACAGGAGAACCTCTTACTTCACATACAACAAACCCAGTTCCAATAATATTATATGGAATGGAAAATGTAAAAATAAAAGACGGAAAGCTTGCTGATTTAGCTCCAACAATGTTGGATATGATGAATTTAGAAAAGCCAGAAGAAATGACAGGAGAAAGTTTATTAATTAAAGAATAAAAATAAGAGAGGGATAAACTTTGCAAAGTAAACAGAGAAAATTATATAAAGAAATATATGATTTACTAGTAAATTTAATACCTGAAAAGTGGAATAAAATTTGTTTATATGCCAGTATTATGGATAATTTGAAAGGGGAAATGTATTTTTACTATTTCCCTAAAAAATTGATAAAATCAAAACCTATAAATTGTTATGAAATAGCAAGTAGGTTTGGAATGGATGAAAATTCATATAATGAAGAACTTTCAAAGTTATACATAAAAATAAAAAAGCTAAAACAAGTTGTAAACTCACCATGGACAAATATAACAATAATTATTGAAAAAAATCTGTTCACAACAGAGTTTCACTATGAAAATTTAAGACATTCAAAATATTCTGATGAACAAAGACATATAATTTGGTGTTATAAATATTTAAATTTACCAATTGATAGTTTGGAAAAAGAAGAACAAAAGTTAGTAAAAAATTATAAAGGGGAAACTAACATTAAACCAACAGTATTTATAGAAGATATAGACCATCTTGAAATTCAGGAAATAGTTAATCCAATACTAAAGGTTTAAGCTAGTTAAAACTATAGTCTTCAAAAATTAAAGACTAAAAAAGAGACAGTTTAAAAAGTAAAGATAGAAAGTACAAAAAGAAAGGAAGAAGAAAAAATGGACTATTCAAAAGAAGTAGAAAATATGTGTGTTGTAAAAAAAGGTGTTGACCATGGACCAGCACCAATTCCAGAAGAAGGAAAATGGGTAAAAGCAAAAGAAATAAAAGACATATCAGGATTTACACATGGAATAGGCTGGTGTGCACCACAACAAGGAGCTTGCAAGCTTACTCTTAATGTAAAAAATGGAATAATAGAAGAAGCTTTAGTTGAAACAATAGGATGTTCAGGAATGACACATTCAGCAGCTATGGCAGGAGAAATACTAGTCGGAAAGACAATATTAGAAGCATTAAATACAGACTTAGTATGCGACGCAATCAACACAGCAATGAGAGAATTATTTTTACAAATAGTATATGGTAGAAGTCAATCAGCATTCTCTGAAGGCGGTTTAGCAATTGGAGCAGGACTTGAAGACCTTGGAAAAGGACATAGAAGTCAAGTGGGAACTATATATTCAAGTAATTTAAAAGGACCAAGGTATCTAGAACTAGCAGAAGGATACATAACAGAAATAGGGTTAGATGATGACAATCAAATTATTGGTTATAAATATGTTAATCTTGGAAAAATGATGGAAGGAATTAAAAAGGGAATAGAACCAATGGAAGCAATAGAAAAAGCTTCTGGTACTTATGGAAGATTTGATGAAGCAGTTAAGAAGATTGATCCAAGAGAAGAATAATTTGAAAATAACAGAAAATTAATCAAAAAAATTGATGAAAAGATTAACTTGAAAATTAATTAAAAAATTGATATAAAGATTAATCTGAAAATGAGGAGGAATAAAAATGGCAGTGACATTTGAAAGTTATGAAAGAAGAATAAATCAAATAACACCAGTAATGGAGAAATATGGAATAAAAGATTTTGAAGATGCATTAGAAATATGCAAACAAAAAGGATTTAACCCTTATGATATGGTAAAAGAAGTTCAACCAATTTGCTTTGAAAATGCTTGCTGGGCTTATACATTAGGAGCAGCAATAGCTATAAAAAAAGGTTGCACAAAAGCTCAAGATGCAGCAAAAGCAATAGGAGAAGGTTTACAAGCTTTTTGTATACCAGGTTCTGTTGCAGATGATAGAAAAGTAGGTTTAGGACATGGAAATTTAGCATCAATGCTTTTAAGTGAAGAAACAAAATGTTTTGCATTTTTAGCAGGACATGAAAGTTTTGCAGCAGCTGAAGGAGCAATAGGAATAGCAAAATCAGCAAATAAAGTTAGAAAAGAACCTTTAAGAGTCATCTTAAATGGACTTGGAAAAGATGCAGCACAAGTAATATCAAGAATAAATGGATTTACTTATGTAAAAACAGACTTTGACTTTTTCACAGGAAAAGTAAATATTATAGAAGAAATTCCTTATTCAAATGGAGAAAGAGCAAAAGTAAGATGCTATGGAGCAAATGATGTTAGAGAAGGTGTTGCAATAATGCACCTAGAAGATGTTGATGTATCAATTACAGGAAACTCAACAAATCCAACAAGATTCCAACATCCAGTAGCAGGTACATATAAAAAGGAAAGAATAGAACAAGGTAAAAAATATTTTTCTGTTGCTTCTGGTGGAGGAACTGGAAGAACACTTCATCCAGATAATATGGCAGCAGGTCCTGCATCTTATGGAATGACAGATACAATGGGTAGAATGCACTCAGATGCACAGTTCGCTGGTTCTTCATCAGTACCAGCTCATGTAGAAATGATGGGATTAATAGGAATGGGCAACAACCCAATGGTAGGAGCTACAGTTAAAATAGCAGTAGCAGTAGAAGAAGCTATGAAATAAAATACAAAATAAAAAGGTAGAAAAAAATCAAAAGATTTTACCAAAAATTGTATAAATAACAAAAGTACTGAAAATTTAAAATTTTCAGTACTTTTGTTGTGTCGTTAATCATAAAATAATCTAATGCTTTGACTACAGAATATATTATTTTAACATTTCATTTAATTTATTTTCTAATTCTAACCAATTATCAACTCTTTCAACAGTTGTAAAAGTTTTTTTATTAACATTAGATGTGAATAAAATACTTTTAATTCCAATGTTTTTAACATCTTCACAATGTTCAATAGAATCATCTATCATTAAATCAATTTGATTATCTACACATAATTGTGCTTTATTAATTGCATTAAATATTATTTTAGTATATTTAATATTATTATCCTCTAAAAATTGTTTAGTTACTTTTTCTGAACCTCTAAAAAATGCTAAATTTTCTCCTCGTGCAGTTATAAGATATATTTCATTTCCTTGGTTTAATAAATTTTGTATTACTTTTCCTGCATTATCTTTTGGTTTTACTTTTTGAAACACTTTAAGATAATTTTCCATACAAAATGATATTACTTCTGGTTCTAAAGGATTTCCTTTCATAATATCTGTCATATGTTCTTGCAACTTTTGTCTGTGGTCATCTTTCATAACATATTCTTCAATTTTTTCTGATGTATTTGTAATAACATCATCAATATCTATGCCTATTCTCATCAGAAGCAACCTTTCTGCATATCTTATTATTTTGGTTGGGGTACTGTGATTCGAACACAGGAAATGTCGGAGTCAGAGTCCGATGCCTTACCGCTTGGCGATACCCCAATATATTTACTTTTTTATTGTAACATAATTTTAAGAAATTTACAACTTAAAATATAATAAAAATTTGACAAAATATAAATCGTTTATACTATTATAAAAAATCTTTTGAAAAAAATCATAAAAATATATTGACAAAAAATGGAAAATGATATATAATAATATCACAATCAGGATAAATAATTTAATAACAAATAAATATGGGGGTTTTATAAAGAAAATTGTCCATATTTATTTTTTATTGCAAGATAATGAAATAAATTATATAATAACTTAAAATAATTGTGAAAGGTAATCATAAAAGTGAAAAAATTGTATAAAATAATATTCATGATAATAATTTTAGTAGTAATAATTATTGCTTGTGGAATATTTGCAATAAATCAAATTGTTATTTCAAAAACAAAAAATTTAATAATATCAGAAGAAGAAGCAAAAGATAAAAATGCTGATTGTATTTTAATCTTGGGTGCAGGAGTTTGGGGAAGCAATCCATCACCAATGTTGGAAGACAGACTATTAGAAGGAATTAACTTATACCAGCTTGGAGCATCAAATAAGCTTTTGATGAGTGGAGATCATAGCACAGCTGATTATGATGAAGTCAATGTTATGAAAAAATTTGCAACTGATAGAGGAATTAAATCAGAAGATATTTTTATGGACCATGCAGGATTTTCTACTTATGATAGTTTGTATAGAGCTAAAGAAATTTTTGAAGCCAAAAGCATAATAATTGTAACACAAAATTATCATTTGCCAAGAGCTTTATATATTGCACAAAAGCTAGGAATAAAGGCTTATGGAGTTCAAGCAAATCCACGATTGTATGCAGGTCAAAGAATGCGAGATTTTAGGGAGATTTTAGCAAGAAACAAAGATTTCTTCAGTTGTATATTTAAGCCTAAACCAGAATTTTTAGGAGATAAAATTCCAATAACGGGAAGTGGTGATTTAACAAATGATAAAAATATATATTGAGCAATTGAATAATTAATTAAAAATTGAATAAATTAATAGTAATAGATTTAGCAAAAGGAGGACAAAAAAATTTTTTACTTAGGATGTTTTATAGGAATAATCATAGGAGCAAATATAGCAATAATGCTATATGCATGTATATTAGTAGGAAAAAAAGGAGAACAAAATGGACAAACTAGTGGAATTAACCAAGTCGCAGAAAGATGAGGACAAGCTTTTAGTAGCCAAAGTTTTAGATAAAATTAAAATGGTACAAGCAAGGAATAGATTTGAACACACGGATTTTCTTGATTTAGCTCAAAAAACAATGATACAAGAAATTTTAACAAAAAGGAAAGAAAAAAATTATAAATTTTTTGGCGGTTTTGAGCAAGCCGAAAGAACGATGCTTGTCATATTACCTGATACATATAATGAAAGTGTGATTTATAATCAAATAATGTCAGTCGTTAGAGTCACTTTGCCTAAAGAAGAATGGGGAAAATATGAACATAAAAACTATCTTGGGGCAATTATTAAACTTGGCGTAAAAAGAGAAAAAGTTGGAGATATACTAGTTCGAACTGACGGAGCTGACATTATAGTTTCGGCAGATATAGAAAAATTTTTGTTAAACAGTTTAGGAAGTTTAACTAGATTTCAAAAGGCAAAAATAGAAAAAGATAGCATTGATAATATAAAATATGTAGAAAAAGAAAAGCAAATTATAAAAATAAATGTACCATCAATGAGGTTGGATGCAATAGTTGGAGAACTAGCAAAGGTATCTAGAAATGATGCAAATAATTACATAGCTCAGGAGAGAGTATTTGTAAACTTTAAACAAGAATTACGAAATTCTAGACAAGTCGAAGAAGGCACCATAGTTACAATTAGAGGAAAAGGAAGGTTTACTATCTCCAAAATATTAGGAGAAACGAGAAGTGGTCGAATAAACTTAGAAGTTGAAAAGTGGTAAAAAGCAAATAACTATAAACTTATAAATTTAAAAATGATAAAGGATATTAATCTTATAAGTTTGAAATTGGTAAAAAAGAATAAATAAATAATAATTGGCAATAATTTCATTAGCAAAATAATTATATGAAATAATTATTAGAAGTTATTATAACAAAGCTTTATGAGAAAAATTTTATAGGAAAGGAGTTCGTATAAAATTATACGAGAAAATGCAAATGAAAGAAATGCCAATTAAAAAAATAGAAGGAAGCCAAATTTTTGACTCGAGAGGAAAGCCAACTGTTGAGGTTACAGTAACTTTAGAAGATGGAAGCGAGGGAACAAGCATGGTTCCTTCTGGTGCATCTACGGGAAGTTTTGAAGCGGTTGAATTGCGAGATGCAGATTTTCAAGAATATAATGGATTTGGAGTTACAAGAGCGGTTGAAAATGTTAATAAAAAAATTGCAAAAGTGTTAATTGGAGAAAATGCTTACAAACAACATAAAATAGATGAAAAAATGATTAAGCTAGATGGAACAGAAAATAAATCTAAGTTAGGAGCAAATGCAATTTTAGGAGTATCATTAGCAGTTGCAAAGGCCTCAGCAAATAGTTTAAAAATTCCTTTATACCAGTACATTGGTGGAGTTTCAGGAAATACTATTCCACTGCCAATGATGAATATTCTAAATGGAGGTAAACATTCAAGTAATAATTTAAATATTCAAGAATTTATGATAGTACCAGTAGGTGCAGATAATTTTAAAGAATGTATGCAAATGTGTACGGAAATTTATCAAGTCTTAAAACAAATTTTGAAACAAAAAGGATTGTCAACAGCAGTAGGAGATGAAGGTGGTTTTGCACCAGACTTAGAAAATGATGAACAAGCCATTGAACTTATTTTGAATGCCATAGAAATAGCTGGCTACAAAAAAGAAAAAGATGTAATGATTGCTTTAGATATAGCAAGCTCAGAGATGAGAGCAGAAGCAAAAAAAATAGAAAAAGAAGGTTATTATTTTTGGAAAACTAAGGAATACAAAACAAAGGCTGAAATGATAGATTATATTATTAGTCTAACTGAAAAATATCCTATATTGTCTGTGGAGGATGCTTTAGGAGAAGAAGATTGGAGAGATTGGAAAGAACTTACAAACAAAATAGGAAAACAAGTGGACTTAGTTGGAGATGACTTATTTGTTACAAATAGAAAAAGATTAGAAAAGGGTATAAAAAATAAAGTCGCTAATGCAATTTTAATAAAACCAAATCAAATAGGAACATTAACTGAAACATTAGAAACAATAAAACTTGCAAGAAAAAATGGATACAAAACTATAATCTCTCATAGGTCTGGAGAAACAGAAGATACTTTTATCAGTGATTTGGCAGTTGCAATAAATGCAGGACAAATAAAAATGGGAGCACCTTGTAGGAGTGAAAGAGTTGCTAAATATAATAGAATTTTAAAAATAGAAAAAGAGTTAGATTAAGAAAAGAAATATAAGAAGCAACTAATTAATCAATATGAAATAAAGAATAAAGAATAAAGAATACAGAATAGAGAATATAGAATATAGAACACAGAATAAAGAATACAAGATAAAGAAATAACATGAAAAACCTTGAAAAATCAAATAAAAAAGTATATAATATATGGGTAAAAATAACAAAAATTGAAAGGTATAAAAAAATGAAGGTGCACTTTATAAGTTTAGGCTGCAAAACTAATCAATATGAAACAAATGCGATGGAACAAAGTTTCATAAAAAAAGGTTATGAGTTAGTACCAAAAGAAGAAAAAGCTGATATATTCATAATCAATACTTGCAGTGTAACTAATATAGCAGAAAGAAAATCAAGGCAAATGTTAAGACGAGCAAAAGAACTTAATCCAGATGCTATAGTTGTTGCATCTGGATGTTATGCTCAAGTAGCCAAAGAAGAAATAGCAAAAATAAAAGAAGTTGATTTAATACTTGGAATTAATGAAAAAAACAACATAGTAGAAATTGTTGAAGACTATATAAAAGAAAACAAACCTGCAAAAGAAATTGTAACTGATGTAATGCATCATAGTACTTTTGAGGATTTTGGAATTACAACATACACAGAAGAAGCAAGAGCAGTTATAAAAATTCAAGATGGCTGTGATAGATTTTGCACATATTGTATTATTCCCTATGCAAGAGGTAAAGTAAGAAGTAGAAAGCCAGAAAATGTTATTGCAGAAATACAAGAAATGGCAAAAAAGGGAATAAAAGAAGTTGTCTTAACAGGAATACATATTGCTTCTTACGGAAAAGACTTTGATAAAGAAACTCAAAAGTATCTTAGAAAGAAATATAATTATCCAGAAAATTATGAAGAGTTTAATCCTAAAGAAGATTTAACAACAGGTGGATTTAGGTTGATAGAATTATTAGAGCAAATAAATAAAATTCAAGAGATAGAAAGAATTAGACTAGGCTCAATTGAACCTAAGCTTGTCACAAAAGAATTTGTTGAAAGGCTATCAAAACTTAATAAAATATGTAATCATTTTCATTTATCATTACAAAGTGGATGCAATGAAACTTTAAAAAGAATGAATAGAAGATACACAATCGAGGAATTTGAAACTTCTTGTAAATTATTAAGAAGCAAATTTAAAGATGTTATGCTCACAACAGATATAATAGTTGGATTCCCAGGAGAAACAGAAAAAGAATTTGAAGAAACTTTTAATTTTTTAAATAAAATAAAATTTTACAAACTACATGTATTCAAATATTCTCCTAAAAAAGGAACAAAGGCACAGCTTATGCCAGAGCAAATAGATGGAAACGATAAAGAAAAAAGAAGTGAAAAACTAATTGATTTATCTAACAAAATACAAAAAGAATATAATAATAAATATATTGGAAAAAAAGTATCAGTATTATTTGAAGAAAAAGATGGCGATGGATATTATAAAGGTCATACTTCAAATTATATGATAGTAAAACTAAAAACAGATGAGTTTTTAGAAAACAAAATAAAAACTGTTTTGATAAACAAAACAGAAGGAAATGACTTAATAGGAGAGAAAATATGTCAAGAACAAAATTAGCAGATAGAGTGCTTCCTACTTACACCAAAGGTGAAGAAATATTTAATATGGTTACACATATTGTAGGCGGTTCATTGGGACTTATAGGAATGATAGCTTGTATTGTAATTTCTATAATTCACAAAGATGGATTTGCCATAGTAGGAAGTATAATATATGGAATATCAATGATTTTTTTATATACTATGTCTAGCATTTACCATGGTCTAAGCCCTAAATTAAAAGGCAAAAAAGTAATGCAAGTAATGGACCATTGCACAATTTATGTATTAATTGCGGGAACATATACTCCTATACTTTTAAGCCCAATAAGAGAAACAAATCCAGTTGTGGCTTGGATAATGTTTGCCATTGTATGGGGACTAGCGATTATTGGTATTGTTTTAAATGCCATAGATTTAAAACAATTTAAAGTATTTTCAATGATATGTTACATTGTAATGGGATGGCTAATAATATTTAGGATGGATGTTCTATTAGATGCAATTGGTATGTCAGGAACAATGCTTATTTTAGCTGGAGGAATAGTTTATACTTTAGGAACAATTCTTTATGGAATAGGTAGAAAGAAAAAATATATGCATTCAATGTTTCATTTGTGTGTAGTGTTAGCCACACTGTTGCAACTTCTAGCGATAATGCTCTAT
Organism: uncultured Clostridia bacterium; assembly: GCA_947627825.1. Next base: position 2,704 of record CANQXO010000028.1, on the reverse strand, counting down.
GTAGTTTAAATAAATTTGTAAAATATATTGAAAAATAACAGTTTTTATGCAATAATAAAATAGACTATTGTATCTACAATCAGGAAAGGAAAATTTTAATGAAAGCAATAGAAATAAGAAATAAATATTTAGAATTTTTTAAAAATCATAATCACAAGATAATACCAAGTGCACCATTAATTCCAGAAAATGACCCATCAGTTCTTTTTACAACAGCTGGAATGCAACCATTGGTACCATACCTTTTAGGACAAAAACATCCAGAAGGAACAAGGATAACAGATTATCAAAAATGTTTAAGAACAAACGACATAGATGAAGTGGGAGATAATAGACATTTGACATTTTTTGAAATGTTAGGAAATTGGTCATTAGGTGATTACTTTAAAGAAGAATCAATAGCAATGAGTTATGAATTTCTAACTAAAGAATTAGGAATTCCAAATGAAAAAATAAGTGTTACTTGTTTTGCTGGAGATGATGATTGCCCAAGAGATACAATAACAGCAGAATGTTGGGAAAAAGCCGGAATACCAGAAGAAAGAATTTATTTTTATGGAAAAGATGATAACTGGTGGATAGCAGGGGAAGAAGGACCATGTGGACCAGATACAGAAATGTTTTATGATACAGGCAAAGAGCCTTGCTCACCAGAGTGTCAGCCATCTTGTGATTGTGGAAAATATGTTGAAATGTGGAACATCGTTTTCATGGAATATCTAAAAAAAGATGGAAAATACACCAAGCTATCTCAAAGAAATGTTGACACTGGTCTTGGACTTGAAAGAATGGCAATGCTTCTTCAAGGTAAAGAAACACCATTTGATACAGAAATCTTTAAACCAGTAATGGACAAACTTCAAGAATTAGCAAAAAATGATGATTTACCAAGCAGAAGAATAGTTGCAGAACATTTAAGAGCTAGTATCATGATTGTTCAAGATGGTGGTAGACCAAGTAATATCGACAGAGGTTATATTTTAAGAAGACTAATTCGTAGATTAACAAGACAAATGAACAAAATACAAATAGACTTAGACAGATTGCCAGAGTTAATTGAACTAAACATAGAAACTTTAAAAGAATTATATCCAGAATTACTACCAAATAAAGAAATAATCAAAGAGGTAATAGTACAAGAAAAAGACAAATTCATGAAAACCTTGATAAGAGGTGAAAGAGAATTTGAAAAAGTTATAAATAGAATTAAAAATCAAGGCAAAGATGTTATAGATAGTGAAGATATATTTAAACTATACGAAACTTATGGATTCCCACCAGAGGTAACTAGAGATTTAGCAGAAGAAAATGGCTTAAAAGTTAATATGAATGAAGTAGATGAGTTATTTAAAAAGCATCAAGAAAAATCTAGATTAGGAAGCGAGCAAAAATTCAAAGGTGGTTTAGCAGGAACAGGAGAGCAAGAAGTAAAATATCACACAGCAACTCACTTGTTAAATGCAGCATTAAAAGTAGTAGTTAATAAAGATATACATCAAAGAGGTTCAAATATTACTGCTGAAAGAATGAGATTTGACTTTAGCTGTGACCACAAACTTACAGATGAGGAAAAACAAAAAACAGAAGCTTTAGTAAATGAATGGATTAAAGAAGACTTACAAGTAACAGTACAAAACATGAAAAAAGAAGAAGCTTTGAAAACAGGAGCAGAATGTATGTTTATTGAAAAATATCCGGATGAAGTTACTGTATATACAATAGGTGATGTTTCAAAGGAACTTTGTGGAGGACCACATGTTAAGCATACAGGAGAGCTTGGACATTTTAAAATAATTAAAGAGGAAGCATCTTCAAGCGGAGTAAGAAGAATTAAAGCTATTTTAGAATAAATTTTAACAAATATTTTAAATTATATGTTATAATTAAAACATAGGAGAGAAAAAATGGAAGAAAAAAAGTACGGAAAAGTTCTAACCGTTATATTAGTAATAGTGGTAATTGCTATTTTTATAGTATTAGGCTTTTGGGGATATGATATTTACCAAAAATATTACACCAACAAAGATTTAAATGAGGCAGTTGATGAATTTAATAATAGAGTAATTGCTATGAGAAATACTGTAGACGAAAATTTAACAACAAATGATATCGATATACAAATTAATATTAATGAAATACAAAATACATCAAATAGTGGAGGAAATAGCAATATTGCAAAACAAACTTATAAAGGATTCACTGTTGTTGGAAAGATTGAGATACCAGCAATAAAGGCTAATTATCCAGTATTAGATAGGACTTCGCCTGCTTCAATGAAAGCATCAGTAGGAGTATTATATGGAGTAGGTTTAAATAAAATAGGAAATACAGTTATAGCTGGACATAATTATAGAAATGGAACATTCTTCTCAAATAATAAAAACTTAAAATTAGGTGATATAATTTATATAACAGACTTAGAAGGAGTAACTGTAAAATACACTATTTACAATATTTATACTACTACATCAAGTGATTTTGAATATGCTAATAGAGATACAGCAGGCAAAAGAGAAATATCACTTACAACTTGTACAGATGATGTAAACGCAAGACTTGTTATCTGGGCAAAGGAAGATTAGTCATATTAACAGAGTTTAAATTTATAGACAGATATATTTTTGATTAAATAGTTGACAATATTAAAAAAATGGGGTAAAATAAATATGTTGCTTAAGCAATAAATATGGATATGGTGGATTTA
>CANQXO010000027.1 GCA_947627825.1 uncultured Clostridia bacterium | reverse complement strand
TTTGTTTGTCCTTGTTCTACTCCATTTTTCATTAATTTAACTACTACTTGAGAAGTTCTTAATCCATCTTGATTTTCTGCATCACTCCATACTTTGTTTACTGAAATATCCGTTACGCCCGGTGTATGTGTATTTGTTATTACAAATCCTGCACTAGCACTTCCTGTTGTGTTAGCAGTATATCCTGCAGAAAGATTTTTTTCTTGTACAGTATAGGTTATAGCTGAGCCATTTTCTTTTATAGATAAATCACTAAATGTTGTATGCCAACTATTGGCTTCATTTAATATAGCTGTTTTTCCAAATGATTGTCCATTTTTTAAAAGTTCTACTGTAATACTTGTTGGTCTAATTCCATCTTGATTTTGTGCATCACTCCATGATTTTGTTACTTCTACTTGTGTTTTAGGCTCTGATACATCTTGTGAAATAGTTGTTGTAAATTGTAATATTCCATCTTCTATTACAACAACTGGTTGGTTATTATTTGCAGAATTTGCTGCAGTAGATAAATAACTTAAATTTCTTGCTTTAATTTCAGCTGATACTTCTAGTTTTATCTCAGCATCTGTATTATAAGGTAGTTGAATATAAAAATCACTGTTTAAAGTACTTTTAATTTTATCAGTTACTGTACTTCCTGGTACACTTGCACCACCTTTTATTATTGTAGGGTTTATTTCTTGACTTCCACTTTTTATTGTTGCTTTAAAATTTGTATAATTATCTTTTAATTTGTTTATTTTGTAAGGTCCTATCAAAACATAATTTCCTGAATAATCTACCTTTGACCTATCTGATTCAAATGTCATTGTGTCTTTAACTTCTTGACTGTAATTATATGAACCTTTTGTAGCTGGTTCGCTAATAAGATATTCATATAATCCCATTATAACATTGTCGCCCGGGTCCATTTCCAATTCGTCTTCTAGGCTAGTTCCTTCTCCTCCATTTGTTTTAGATATATATAAGGTGTCATTTTCTGATGGTTGATAATTATCTCCTGCATTTGTTATATACCATATAGCACATTGTTGTATTACCTCTATAATATCTTTTATTTGTGGTTCAGTTACACCATATTGAGTAAAATCTTCAAGAGAATATCCTCCAGCTTTCTCTAATAAATCATTTACCTGATTAGAATCTGTTGGGTCACAAATATTATCTAAAAGCCACATTAACTTATTATATGCGGTATTATTTCCTGGAAGCGTTGAACTTATATAATTGCTTAATAGTCCAGAAGGTTTTCTCATATCAATATTTTCTGTGTATTCTACTACCCCAGTTGAACCACCTTCTCTTGTAAAACCTACTCCATCTTTTAAACAATATATAACTTGATTTTGTTTATTTTCTACCATTGCCGTTCCAGAACTATTATACTCAAGTATTTTTATAACAGGTATATTTTGTTTACGACCATTTGATGTTCCTGTTGTATAATAACCTGTTGGTCTTCCGTTTCTTGAGCTATCTCCGACTTCTAATATATAATCCTAGATTTTTGGGTACAGTAGTACCAAAACTAGCATTTGTTAGAAATATCAAGCAAACTAACGCAAATATTATATTAATTAAACTTAACTTCTGTATTTTTTTCATTTTTTATTCCATCCCCATATATTTTTGTTTTTCAACCAATTCATCATATACTTCATCAATATCACCGCCATAAATTTCTTGCAGTTTCTTTGATTCCATCAATTGTGATCTTCTTTTTATTGATACTGTTGCTAATGATATAGATAAGGTTACTAATATAAAAATAATTGTTACTCCTACAATTAGTGTTACTGATCCATTTTCCTTATAAGACAATTTATTTATCATTACTGAGCATCTTCCTTTCTCTTTTGAATATAAAATAAATTTACTCAAGTATATTTTAACATACCAAAAATAAATATCAATAATTTTATAAAAAAATGTTATTTAAAATTATTACTTAATAAATAATTTTAATTCGTTTTTCTTTGCAATTAACCTAGCATAGCCTCCAATTGGAAAAGTTATTATAGGAGTAGTATGCCCAAAATCTACTCCTGCAATTACTGGAATATTTGAAAGCTCAGTTTTGTTTTTAATCATTTTTATCCATTTTTCTTTTGTCATATCACAGTTCTTTTGTGGTCTTCCTAAAATTAAAGCTTTTACGAATTTAAAATCTGGCAAATGTATTACAGATTGTAAATTTCTATCAAAATTAACTAGAAAACTTTTGTCTGCTGAGCCATCATCTTCTAAAAATAATATTTTATCTTTTATATTTGGCATATATTTAGTTCCCTGTAACAAATTAAGAGTACAAAGATTTCCGCCTACTATTTCTCCACTTGCTTCACCTTCATTTATTATAAAAGAGCCATCGTTTTTAATAAAATTTCTATTTTCTTGGTCAATAAACCATGCATCATCACTCCATTCTGTAGATGATACAACTTCTACTTCATTATTTTCAAAAAACATTTTCTTAAAATAAGAAAGTTCGTACTCGAATCCTTTTATCATTCCAAAGCTTGAGAAATGTGGTCCCGAATATGTTACTAAACCTGTTTTTGCATAAATTGCATTTGATAAGGCTGTTATATCTGAAAATCCACAAAAGATTTTTGGATTATTCTTAATTAGTTCATAATCAATTAAATCTAATATTTGGTTCGAGTTAAAACCTCCAATAGCAGTTAATATTGCTTTTACATTTTTATCTCTAAAGGCTTCGTTTAAATCTTCTGCTCTATGTTCCTTTGAAGCTGATACATAATCTTCATCAGCTTCATTTACATATTTGCCAAAAGTTACTTTTAACCCCATTTTTTCTAATCTTTCGGTTGCAATTTTTATGCAATCTTCTCCTAGAATTGCCATACTTCTTGATGGTGCTATTACTCTTACTTCGTCTCCTATTTTTAATTTTTCTGGTATCATAAGGTCTCCTTTTATCTAATCATTATTACTACTTAAATATCTTTCTATTACTTTGTTAGGTGATTCTGTTTCTTTTGATGTATCCATTACTAAAAATTCATTTTCGCCCTCAACAATAATAAGATTTTCTACTCCTAAAGCTATTATTGTTTTTTCTTTTGATATTATCATGTTATTCTTTGAATTATGTATTATACATTTTCCCTCTATTGAATTACTCTCTGTATCTTTTTCTTTTTGATTTTTCAATGTTTTAAGGTTTCCTATATCTGCCCATCTGAATTTTGATTCAACAACATATATATTATTTGATTTTTCAAGAATATCATAGTCAATTGAATTTGTTTTGATATTATTAAATATATTTTTTAGCTTTTTAGTGTCTATGCTGGATATTTCCTCTGCTTTTTTGTGTAAATCTGGCAAATATTTTTCTATTTCATTTTTTATTGTTGAATTCTTCCAAATAAAGATTCCTGAGTTCCATAAATATTTTTTGCTTTTATAATATTTTTCTGCTAATTTCAAATCAGGTTTTTCCTTAAATTTTTCAACTTTATAAACACCTCTTCCTATCATTTTATCTTTTTTTATATAACCATAATTAGTTTCAGGATATTTAGGAAGAATACCAAGCGTTACTATATGATTATCTTTTGCAAACCTGACTGCTTTACATATACATTCATTAAATAAATCATCATTTTTAATCATGTGATCGGACGGAAATACGATTGTTACTGCATTTTTTAACTTTTTCTCAATAATAGCTGATGCATAGGCAATGGCTTCGGTTGTGCTATTTAAATTAACATCAGATAATATATTTTCTTTTGGTACATCTCCAAGTTGTTTTTCTGCTACATTTTTGTATTTAGGTTGAGTTACAATATATATATCTTCTGATTGCACAATTTTACTTGCTCTTTCTATTGTATATTCAAGCATTGTTTTTTCGCCAGTTAATTTTAAAAATTGTTTTGGCAAATTTTCTTTACTAATAGGCCATAATCTTTTGCCTTTTCCTCCCGCCATTATAATAACTATTTTTTTCATTTTTTATTACCTTTATTCCTTATTTTAATTAATATTAGCGTTTTCAAAGATTTTATATATGCTTTTATAAATGGAATCATTTCCCTTTTTGATTCTCCATATAATCTTTTGTTAAAATAAATTGGAATTTCAGCTATTTTAATTTCTTTATTGTTTTGCATTAGTTTAAATATAATTTCCTCTTGTATTTCAAAATGGCTTGATTCTATTGTAATTTTCTTTAATTGTTTTGTATCATACATTCTAAAACTAGTTGAGATGTCTTTAGGCTTTATTCCTAATAATACTCTATATACTAAATTTAAAGTTCTAGACATTATTTTAGACATAAGATAATCATCTGTTTTTCCACCTTTTGTGTACCTCGAACCAATAACCACATCATATCCTTCATTAAATTTTTTGTTCAATCCTTCTATTACAAAAGGATCATGAGAAAAGTCACAATCTAATATTTGAAACTTTTCATATTTAGCATATTTAATTGCTGTTTTATATGCTCCAGCATAAGAAAGCTTTTCACATTCATTTAAAATATATGTTACTTTATTCTTTTCACATATACTTTTTGTGTTATCTTTACTTTTTGAGTCTATTACCAATATTTCATATTTTTCACCAATTGAATCTAATATTTCTTTTAATACTGGCAACATTTTTTCTAAATTTTTTGCTTCATTTTTAGCTAATAATACTGTACTTATTGACATTTTTTACCTCTTTTTACAATATTGTTCTCAATATACTAATACCATACACATCAATATAAAATATAATTATTAATATTATATATATTATATAAGCCAAATTATTTAAAATTGAATTGTTAGATAGCATTTTTCTTAATAAATAAAATATCAATATACCAATTATAGTTACTATAGTAATTATTGTTCCTGTAATAAGATTTGTTGGAACAAAAGTTAATTCAATAATATTTTCACCATTAATTAAATCTATTCCAATAAAGTTTTCAAATACTTTATCAACATTTATTTCTTTACCATTTAATTTTGCTGTCCAGCCCTTATCATACATAATTGGTAAAAATAAAGATTTTCCATCTTCTTCACATGATACTTTTACTTTTATTTTGTTTCCATTTATATCAATTGAGCTTTGTTCATTTTTATGTTTTTCAAAAATTCTGTTATAATCCGCAATTTTAAATGTTGCAAAATTGGCAATATTACTGCTTAATTCCTTTCCAAGCATGTAATCAATTTCTACTGTTACTTCTTCATTTTCATATATTCCAAGATTTAATATTTCATTATTAGTGTTAGCTGGATATATTGAATTATTATAAATATTTAATGATGGTACTCTAAATTCTTTTCCATTAACTTTTAGCGTCACTAAGCGATTCATTGTTTCATTTAAGTCAAAGTATAAATATGATTTTTCTTTTACTTCGATTTTATAAATAAGTTTATCACTACTTTCACTATCTATACTTTTTTCTGAATCAATACATTCAAGTATTTTTTTATCATCATTCATTAATGAACTATATAATAAGTTTTGATTTTCAAAAACATTATTACTAGGTAAATCTTCAACCTCATTTATCTTATCATATACTAATCCTATTGGTAGAGTATTTTTATACTGATATATTTTAAATTCATCAATAGTGTCAATTTGATCATATAAATAAGAATCAAGTTCAGACTTCGAGAATATGTATTTTACATTTAATATTGCATCAGAAACAACTGTTCCACCAGTATCTTCAAGCTTATTACCATGTACTGAGTATCCTAATTTATGATATAAAGAAAACTGCTCTTTATTTACTAAATGTAACCAAGATGCTATAGATGGCTGTTTTACAATCAACGAGTGATTTTCATTTAATAAGTTTTCACTATCTTTAGTCCTATATAAATCATTATTCTTTTCAAGTTTATTCATTAGTTCAATTGAAGTTCCTAAGGTTACATCAGACCACTCTTTTCCTCTTCTATATTCAGGCTTAGCTCCAATATAACATAGTCCTAATCCAATAATTGTAATTAACATATTTGTTGCAATAAAAATTCTTATTATATATTCTTCTTTAATTTTTGTCATTATAAAAGTTTCAAAAATTACTATTGCATTATAAATTAATAATAACACAAATGCTTTTGGAGTTATTAGCATACTTGGTTTTTCATGATTTATGTTTGGAAATAAGATTACTAAACATACTATATTTACAATGAGTAATAATACACATGTTATAATCATCACGAGTGAATTTTTATTCAATTTTAACTCTTTGATTTTTATATTTATTTTTGTATTATTATACTTTGCAATATAATACATTGCTCCATTTATTAATGCGAATATTGGTATAAAGGCAAACCTAAAAGGAAATCCTAAATAACTTCCACCATGCCATATTAAATTAATTCTTTCAAACAATATTGGAAGTATTCCTGTTATTAATAGTATATAGTCTATTGATAATATATTTTTCTTGTCTTTTTTTATATGTAATTGGAGTTTTAAAAAAAAGAATAAAGCAATTGGTGATAATAATAGAAAAGATGCTTTTTCAGTAAATACTCCATTAGTAATTTCGTTTCCTGATCCAAACAATATTGATGTTATGCCACCAGATAGTCTAGAAGAATTTAGTGCCTGCGTTAGACCTGGTATTAATAAAAAACCATCTAGCATTATAGCAAAAACCGTACCAATTCCTAATAAGAAGGTAAAGTTTTTTCTTTCACCTTTTGGTATATAAAATAGTACGAGTATGATACTCATTGCTAACACATAAAATAATACACAATAAGCAATTTGATAGCATACTACAAAGTTCAAAAAAACTGTTAGTACATAAAGCCATATCTTTTTTTCTTCAATTATTTTTTTAATTCCTAGAAGCGAAAGTGGAAATAACATCGCATTGTCTAACCAAAATATATTTGTATAATTAATAAGTGTATTACCACACATTGCAAATGCAACACTAAATAGGATTTTCCAAAAATCATCAGCTTTTTCATATATCTTATCAAAACAAACAAATGTAGTTAGTGATATTAATGCTATTCTTAGCATTAATAAAAATGACATAAAATTAACAATATTTTCTCTAGATGTAAGGTTTATTAGCCATGTAATCGGACTAAATCCTCCATATAAAACATACCACCCAAAAAGATTACCGTCCTAATCCTAATCCGTAATCATATATTAAGTTTGCACCATGATGAAAAAAGTCCCAAATTCTCATATAGAATGGAGTAAACATTTGAAATAAATCCCCTTGAACTATAGTTAGCTCTCCAAAAGGATATATTCCTTTAATTATGTATATAATTGCTACAATAATAACAGAAATAATTGGTGGAATAAAATATCGAAATATTTTTTTATTTTCTTTTTTCTCCATTTTTATTACTTTTTCAGCTTATTGTCACTGAATTCTTTACCTTTCTCTCTCGTTTAATTTATTATATATTTTTCTATTTGTCATTGTCAATAATTTTGTAATTTAATAATTCTATTTTGTTAGATACAAAATTTTCATTTACTTCTATATCTTTTGACAAATCTGTAGATAAATATTTTTTATTGTCATCTGCAAATACTGTTACAACACTATTTTGTATCTCATCAGCAAGTAGTATGCTACCTATTAAATTTGCTCCTGAAGAAATTCCCACTCCAATTCCTAATTCTCTTGATAACTTTCTTGACATATTAATTGCGTCATCATCATTTATTTGTATTATTTTATTTATTTTTTCTTTATTTACTAGTTGTGGAATAAAATCATCTCCAATGCCCTCTATTTTATGCTGACCTATTATTTTTCCACCTGAAAGCATTGGCATTTTGTCAGGCTCTATTGCTGTAATAACTACTTCGGGATATTTTTCTTTTAGCTTATCTCCAATTCCCATCAAAGTTCCGCCTGTACCTATTCCTGATACAAAACCTCCAATCTTTTCTGGGACTTGATTAATTATTTCTGCTCCTGTGGTTTCATAATGCGCTAGGTAATTATCTTCACTTGCAAATTGGTTAGCTAAAAATCCATTAAGCTTTTGAGCTAATTTTTTTGCTTCTTCTACACATCTTATAAATCCGCCTTCTTCCTTTGAGAACAAATAAACTTTTGCACCATAGTTTTTCATTAATTTAATTCTTTCTTCGCTTGCCCAATTTGGCATGAAAATATAAACTGGGTGTTTATAATAAGCTCCTAGTGCTGATAGAGCTATGCCAGTATTTCCACTTGTTGCCTCAATTATCGGCATTCCCTCTTTTAGCAATCCTCTTTTGGCTCCATTGTTTATTATGTAGTAAGCTACTCTATCTTTGATGCTTCCAGTCAAATTGTAATATTCAAGTTTAGTATAGATGCCTCCTATTTTGTCATTATATTTATAATTTATTTTTATCATTGGAGTATTGCCTATAACTTCATTATCTTTAAACATTTTATTCTCCTTTTTTCATTTGTTTATAATATGTATAATTTCAGAGAAATGATAATATTTTAAATGAATCTTATTTCCACGAATTCTGGTATTCCATAACACATTTTAAATACTTCAACAAAATATTCATCAAAAGGATTATAATTTTGCATTATGAGTATAGGTGATTTTGTTAAATATAATACTTCTTCATTATTTTCAATACATTGTTTAATTTCTTGTTTTCTTAAACTTTCAGTATGTGCAACACTTATAAAAACAACAAGATAATAAATGCATACAATTATTAAAATGCCTATTAAAATAATTTCCATAATATCTATTTTACCTATTTTTTTAGTTTTTATTATATTACTAATTAACGAAATAGATAATATATATAAACTTAGTGTACTTAGTATTGATATTCTATCTCCCCAAACTGGAGACATAAACATACAGAAAATAGATGAAGCTCCAATAAGATAAATTATAAGATTCGATATCAATTTTCTTTTATCATCTTTATAAGTATCAACAATACTATATAAAAATAAAAGTGTAAAAATAATCCAAAATGGAACTGCTATCTTCTTAGAATTTAAAATAAATATTTCTCCAAATTGTAATCTATTAAAATCAATTGGAAGCATTAATTGTATGTTCTGTATTACATTTGCTAAGCAAAAAGCATTAAGTACAACCATAATTAGCACTTTTATCCATTTTATTTTTATTTTCTTGTTGATAATGTAATTGATAGGAATTAACATTAGCAATATCAAAAATACATTTCTTGTATAAAGACACTGGATGCAACAATTAATATTAAATAATACTTTTCCAATTATTGATAACTCAGCGAACTCTGGTGTTTGCATTAATCTCATAGCCGAACCCGGACTGACAAGCATAATAACCAAAGTTGCAGTTGAACATATTAAGCAAAAAATTGGAACAAATTGAATTTTCTTATTTATTATATAGTTATATATATTGAAAAAAATCCAAGTGCAAACTAATGCCACTCCAATATTTTCGACAAAGCATGTTCCTATTAAACTCAAAATAATTAAAATGATACTTTCTAATATATTAAATTTACTTTCTTTTTTGTTAAGCAAATGCGCTGTAATCCCTAAAACTATGGCTGTTGGATAAAGGTATGTTACTCCTCCCGCAATCCATATATAACTTTGCCCAAAGGTATGTCTATTTACCAATAACATAGATACTATAAAAAGTATAAGTGGATATCTTTGTTTCTTTTTGTTATCAATTAATTTATAAGCGAAATACACTATACTAGCCATAATTAGAGAGGTTAGTACATTGTATATTATTTTTCGAGATGCCATCAGATTAATTAATATTCTTCCAATAAATCTACCTTCTAAAGTTTTATAATAGTTTATTGAACTTTCTATAGCACTAATAAGTGAGAATTTTGGTGCGGCATTTCCCCAGTCATCTCCTGTAATTGGTGCTAATGAGTTAATTATTAACATAAAAATAAATATTGCTATTATACATATATATTCAAATTTATGATTTTTTACATTATTTTTTATTTTTTCAATCATACGACCTCCTTATAACTAATCAGCATTATACCATATAAAAGATTTTTTTCTACCAATTTACCTAAAAAACCATATATTTTATAGTTTTAAAATACATGGTTTATTATTTTTTTATTAGAAATATTAAAATTTAAGTTTTCTATATTTTGTATATGAGAATATTCCTAAAGCTATTACATCTATTGTTATTGCTATAAATAGTAAGTTTACTTTTTCACCTGTTTGAGGTATTGTACCAGGAGCAAGTGTAGTATCTAATTCTATTATCTTATGGTTTTTAACAGTAAATTCAAAAATATATTTTGATTCAGTTACATCAAATTTTGCAGTTTCTTCTAATAATGTATATCCTTCTGGAGCTTGCAATTCTTTTATTTCATATGAGCCTATAGGTAAATTATTAAATTCTACAATTCCATCTTCTCCTGTTGTTTTTCTTCCTATTTCTTCACCTTTTTTGTATATTATTTCTTCGTTACTTATTATATCTTCTCTTGCATAGATAGCAAATGTTGCTCCACTTAATGGTTCATTATTGTCTCCTAGTTTTGTTACTTTTATACTTCCTAATAATTTTTGGTCTATAATAATTCTTCCGTTATTTCCCAAATAATTATTTATTGCTTGCTCATTTTCTATTCTAGCGTAACTTGGAGCATAATACGTAGATGCTGTTCCGGTAACATTTTGCTCTTTATTTAATGATAATTTTTTCAAATCAATTATTCTGTTTTCACCTATTTTTGTTGCAACTACGGTATTTTCACCTTTTGCTTCTACTTCATCATCTAGTTTTGTATCATAATATGTTAAATAAGTTATATTATCATTTTCATAGAAAACTTCACCTTTTTGAGCTGTTGCATATTTTAATAATTTACCTTTTGGGGCATCTACTTCATTTTGTGGTACATAAACCTCTATTATGTAATAATAAGTTTCATCTTTGTTTATTTCGCTCATGTCTTTTACTTCATCGGTTAGTGTTACTGTTCCACCGCATTCTTCTAGTAATCCTTCACCTGCTGAACTATTTTTATAAATTGTAGCATTTTCTTGATATACATAGAATGAATTTTCTGATGAAGGGCTAAAGCTTACCACTGCATCTCCTAATGTAGATTTGCTATTTTCATCATAGATTGCTTCTTCAAATTTATTTGAGAAGAAACTTATTCCTTCTTCATTCATATTTTTTACTACATATTCTGGTGATATTTTTGAAAAGTCTATTTTTTTATTATTTAATATTTCATTATTAACACCTACTGTATAAAGAATTCTAATTGGTAAAGCTAAATCTGTTCCGTTGTTTGTTTCAAATTTTTCAACTGATTTTTCTAAGTCTAAGCTTATTTTATCTACTTTAATAGGTATCAATTTGTTTGGAATTTCTATATGTAATTCTTCTTTAGAATCACCTGTTTTATTTTTTTCTTTCCAAATTTTTATATCACTTAATTTATATTCTTCTTCACTGTTATAACTTGGATTACTGATAGGTAAATCTTCTCCATTTTCTCCTACTGCTTTATAATATTTATATGTTTTTTCTGGGTTTTCAATTGTTCTTTCTTCAGATGTTCCTTCAAATTCGACAATATCATATCTTTGTCCAAATAAAAGTAAATCTGAAACATCTTTAACTTCCATATAATCCCCTATAGGATCAACATAAGTTAGAGTGTCTTCTGTTCCTAAACAATTTTCACCTTTTATAGGAGTAAATGTATTAATTAATGTTGTTGTAAGAATTGTTGAAAATAACTCTTGAAATTTTTCTTGAATGTTTCCATCATCTGCAGTAAAGTATTTATCAATATAATATACATCTTCAATAGATTTTACATCATATTTTTTATTATCATCACTTGGATGATTAAAATCCCAACTTCCTGTTATATTATGATTAATCCATTTATAATTATCAAACTGCATTGTTTGAGTTTGTCCATCATCTTTTATATAATTTTCTAGAGCTGTATATGCTTTTTGTATTTGTTCATCATCATTTTCACTAGTAAAATATTCTTTTGGATTCATTGTACTATTTAGTTGAACAGAAATATTATCATTACCTGTTCCTATGTTATAACCTATTCCAAATCCATATAAATTAATTTTTTCATTATTTACTGCTTTTTTACTATAATTATCTTCTATCCAGTTTTTCATATATCCAGCTGTTAATAGGGTACCTAATGTTCTAGGTGCAATAGCTTTATATAATGGTGATGTCTTACCTCCAGAGCAAGAAATATAAAATGGATTTCCATTTGGATATGGTACAAAGTTTCTATAATCATTTGTTCCATCATTATAATATGTTGGAAGTATTGCTTCACTATTAGCATCACCTTCAGTTACCCAACTTAATGGATTCCACCAATCAATGCTGATCTCACTATCACCTGTTTCAGTTGCTCCAACAGTGTTAGTTGCTCCATCTGTTAATACAATTAAAACTGGTGTTCTATTAAGTTTTGCTTCCGTTTTAGGGTTTGTATAAATTGTATCAGGTTCAGTAGCCAACATATGCATTCCTTGATATAAAGCTCCTTGTAGATATGTTGCATCTGCAAACATAGGCTTACTTGTTCTATTTTCAAATGTTTCGCCTTCAACTTTAACATTTGTACTTACTGTCGCAAAGAACTTGCCATTTTTTTCAATACAATCTTCTATAGATATATAATTATCTCCTTCTAAAGTATCATAATGATTTAATGGTAATAAAACTTGAGATCCTCCTGCATATACTATTACACTAATACGATTTCCTTTACTAACTTTTGTATTAGCCTCACTTTTCCCCATTAATTCTTTAATTAATTTATTAGCTTCTTCTATTACTTTTTCTGCCGAATCTTTATATTCAGTTCCACTTGTAGTCATTGATGTTGAAACATCTAATAATAATACAACATCAAGTGGAGCAATTTCCTTAGCTAAAACTTGTTGACTAGTTCCTAATGCTGAAAATACATTTAAGAAATCATCATCAAATTGTATATTAAATTTATTATCTAGTGTTACCTCATTAGAATCATCTTTTGAATATACTGATTTATCTGTCCATACACGGCCATTGTTTGCTGTTCCATGAGTACTATTACTAATTATTTCTTTATAATCGTCTACCGTACTTTTATCAGCAATACGTGTAACATTATCAATATTATCTTCTTTTTGTGCAAATACTTGCATAAATGATGTTAAGTTCATTGACAAGATATTTAAGATAATAATTAGACAAATTATCTTTTTTATAAAGAGGTTCCTCTTCATCTTTTGCGCTCCTTTTTATAATATTTATTTTTTAATTATTAAATCTAAAATGTAATTTAATCCAATATAATTATATTTTAATTTCATCATTGATGTCAACAATTTTTCCATTAAATTATAATATTGTCATAAAATTATAAAATTTATCCAATTATTAAACTTATTTCTTTTTTTATTTATATACCTATCCTCCTCTGCAATCACTAATTAAGACCACAAATTTTATTGTAGTTTTTAATATTTTCTCCCATAATCTTTAGACAATCTTCTCATCTCAAGTTAAATAAATCTTCATATATTTCTTTCATAGTCTTATAAATTTGCTTTATTTACTAATAGATATCAGATATTCTTCTAATATATTTAATAAATAATCAGAAGCATCTTGTCCATCAGCTTTCATTCTCAACATTGTAACTAAATCCTCATCTTTTAATTCTATAATTAATTTTCCTGCTTCTGTCAGTATTCCTGTAGCTGCTTTATGAGCATTAGGTGAAAATCCTTTTCTTGATATAATAATAGCTACATTTCTTAAAGCAGCATTATAAAGATATTTTTCAGTTATATAAATAAGGTTTTGGTCTATCTTATCTTCATAATTTTTAAACTCAAATACTACAAATCTTGTATTATAATGATGAATAAGAATATTCCAAAACGCTGAAGTTCCTTTTAAACCACATACTAAATCCATTTTAAACATTCTGTCTTCTGTACTACTTTGTTCTAACATTCTTGTAAATTCTGGTCTAAATAAAAACTTAATAATCTTTATACATAATTTTTCATATTCTTTATCAACTTCTTGCTTTCTACCATATTCTAATTTTCCTAATTTCTTTATTAAATCTGTTGCTCTTTCAATTTCTGTTTCAAGTGATTCACTTAATCTCTCTTTTGATTGTATTTTTAATATTTCTAAGTTCACTAATGGCTTTGGCATAATATTATAAGCATCATACTGAACTATTTTTATTAGTTCCTTCATTAATTCATCATTTTCTTGTAATAAATATAATAGATTTGCAATATCAATAATTATAATTCCTCGATCCTTATAATAAATTTCTTTTATTTTATCTGGCACTTGACTGGATATAATTAATACTGCTTTTGCTTTTTGTTCATTGACTTTTTCCCATATTTTCTTATAATATTCTATTTGTTCCACTGCTTGTTTAAGAATATCACTTTGTATAAATTTGCTTCTATAACTTTTTGTTTCTATAATTATTTTTTTTCCATTATTATCAACTATAAAATCCGCTCTCATGACTCTTATATTTGTTTTTATAGCTACTTCTTTTTCAATGTCCACAAATTTTAATTCTTTTAAAATCTTTTCAACAAAGCATTCAAATTGAAATCCAGCATAATTTGGATTTAAGTAACCATCTTCAATAACTTGTTGTATTGTTAGTGAATAGTCCATTGTTTTTTTATCTAACCATTCTCCATCTTTTTTTATTCTTTGAGCTTTGTTACAAAAACATATTATTATAGATTTTTTAAATGTCTGATATATAGTTTCATATTGCTTTTCGGACACATTTTCTATATCATTTAATATGATATAATCAAAATTTACTATCGGATAAGCATCATTATAATAATTACCTATTACTATATTTTCATTATATTTTAAATTTTCTTTAAATTGTTGTTCTAATACTTTACTTTTTAAAATTATTAATACATTTTTCTTAGAATCCAACATTTCAACTAAATGTCTAATTACAGCATCTTTACCTGTTCCTGCTGGCATTTCAATAAAAATTTCTCTTACATTTTGTTTCAATTTTTTCATAATAGTATCTATTATTTCTTGTTGATATCTTCTCATTTTTTTTACTTCTTGTGTAAATTGTTGCATTTTATTTCTCCATTCTGTTATTTTTTACTAATATATTTCTGATCTATACTTTTAGGCTTATCTGGAATTGTCATTTTAAGTAGTCCTTTTTCTGTTAAATAATTTTTAGCAACTTCTGTTTCTGCTCTTGTGGGAATGTTTCCTTTAAAATTAGTTAGACC
>CANQXO010000026.1 GCA_947627825.1 uncultured Clostridia bacterium | reverse complement strand
TGTTGGAGTTAAGTAAATTAAATGTTCCAGTAATTGCAATTGTAATAGGAGAAGGCTCAAGTGGAGGAGCATTAGCTATTGGAGTAGCAAATAAAGTATTTATGTTAGAAAATGCAATTTATTCAATTCTATCACCAGAAGGATTTAGCAGTATTTTATGGAAAGATTCATCAAGAGTAGAAGAAGCGGCAAAAAAAATGAAATTAACAGCCAAGGACTTATATGACCTAAAAGTAATAGATAAAATAATAAAAGAGCCAGAAGGCACAGAAGAAGAAAAATTAGTTCCAATATCAGAAGAATTAAAAAAAGAAATAAAATCATATATTGCAAAAACAAAAGATAAAACAGCAGAGGAAATTGTAGAAGATAGATATTTAAAATTTAGAAATATGGGAGAATACATTAAATTAGATAATAATTAAAAAATGTTGAAAAAAACATAAGATAAAATAAAAACAATTTAATAAAAAAAGTTTATAGGTAACCATTCGAAAACCTAAATTAATTTTAAAAGGAGATTATGATTAAAAAAATGTTATTAGAAAATAAGAAGATATTAATAATGGGAATAAGAAATAAATGGAGCATAGCTTATGGTATTGCAAAATCTGCCTATGCAAATGGTGCGCAATTATTATTTACATATATGGGCGAAGACAACAAAGAGAAAATTGAAGACTTAATAAGTGAATTTAAAGGAAGTAAAGCCTATGTATTAGACGAAGCATCAGAAGACGAAAAAGTAAAAGAATTGTTTACAAAAATAAAAAAAGAAAATGGAAAAATAGACGGAATAGTACATGCAATAGCACATGCAAATACAGAAGATTTGCACAATGATTTTATTTACACAAGCAAGGAAGGTTTTGCACACGCAAATGATGTCAGTGCCTATTCATTTGTATTAGTTGCAAGAATGGCAAAAGAACTAGATTTGTTAAATGAAAATGCAAGTCTAGTAACTTTAACATATTATGGCTCAACCAAAGTGTTAGATGGATATAATGTAATGGGAATAGCAAAAGCAGCACTAGAATCAAGTGTAAGATACCTAGCACAAAATTTAGGTAAAGAAGGAATAAGAGTAAATGCAATTTCAGCAGGACCAATAAAAACTTTATCAGCTAAAGGAATAAAAGACTTTAGTTCAATACTAACATTAGTAGAAGAAAAGTCTCCTTTGCACAGAAATGTAACAACAACGCAAGTCGGAAATGTATCAACCTTTTTATTAAGTGATATGTCAGAAGCAATTACTGGACAAGTGATATACGCAGACAGCGGATATAATATTATGGGAGTTTAATAAAAATATAAAAACGCACAAAAACTAATGTTTTTGTGCATTTTTAGTAGATAATTATAAGTGCAAAAATTTTGTCTTATTTTGTTGCTTTTTTTATATAAATGTATTAAAATATAGAATAGTATATTGTCAAATGGAAGAAGAAGTATGAAAGTTAAACAAAAACAAGAACGAAGTAATATCAAAACAATATATTATCAAGATGAGTTAAATGATGATTTTGCAGAAGAAAAAATTGAATCTGTAATAATTGATGGAAGCTATAAATATATACGAAACAATCCAATTTGGAAAATCGCATCTTTTATTGTTTATAGGATAATAGCAATAATTCCTGCATTTATCTATGCAAAAGTAAAATTCAATTTTAAAATAGTAAACAAAAATTTACTAAAAAAATGTAAAGATAAAGGGTATTTTATGTATATCAATCATACTCAAGAAATATTAGATACTCTAACTCCAACTTTTGTATGTTACCCAAAAGGCGCATATATTGTAGCTCATCCGAATAATGTTTCAATAAAAGGATTAAAAACAGCTAACAAAATGATGGGAGCACTTCCAATACCGGGCGATGTTGAAAGCAGTAAAAATTTCTTAGAAGCAATAAAAACTCTAATTGGTAAAAAGAAGGCTATTGCAATTTACCCAGAAGCACATGTATGGCCATATTACACAAAAATTAGAAACTTTCCAAAAACTTCTTTTAGATATCCAGTTAAATTAAATACTCCTGTATATGCAATTACAATAACATATAAAGAAGGAAAAAATAACAAACCTAATATAGTAGCTTATGCTGATGGACCTTTTTACCCAGATAAAACAAAGACCACAAAGGATGCAGAGCAAGAATTAAGAGACCAAGTATATGAAGCCATGGTAAAAAGAAGTAAAAATAGTACCTTTGAATATATTAAATATGTAAAAAAAGAAGAAAGTACAAAATAAAAGGGGATATATTGATGATAAATCTGATGTTTTGCCTAAACGGCAGATTTATGGATGGAATTATAATAAGTCTTTTATCTATTACAAAGCACACTAGTGAACAACTCAATGTATTTGTACTTACTATGGACTTAAAAGACTTAGATGAAAGATTCACACCATTTACAAAAGAACAAACTGAAGTTTTAGATAAAATAGTTAAAAAGAAAAATCCTAAAAGCAAAGTTACTCTAATAGATATTACAAAAATGTTTAGAAAAGAAATGATTAATTCAACTAACATGAAATCGCATTATACACCATATATTTTAATAAGACTTTTTAGTGATAAAATAAAAGAGTTACCAGACAAGATTTTATATTTAGATTGTGATATAGTATGTTATAAAGACCTTAAAGAAATATTTGATACAAATATTGAAGATTATGAAATTGGTGTTGTTAGAGATGCTATAGGTAGATACTTTATAAATAAAAATTATATAAATTCTGGAGTTGCTTTAATGAACTTAAAGCAAATTAGGAAAACAAAAAGTTTTGAACAAGCAAGACAAATGTCATTAAATAAAAAAATGATGATGCCTGACCAAACAGCAATATATAAATGTTGCAAGAAAAAATTATATCTTCCAGACAAATACAACGAGCAAAAGCAAAGAAAGGAAGATACAGTTATTAGGCACTTTAGCATGACTATTAAATGGTTACCTTATTTTAGATTAGTAAATATTAAACCATGGAATATAGAAAGAATGCATAATGAATATAAAATATTTGATTATGAAGATATTTTAGAAGAATATAAAAAAATAATAAATTTATCGTAATTCAAAAGAAAGCAAAAATGGAGGAAATTATGAGAAAAATAAAATCAGAAATACCGATATTCTTTTCAGCAGATGATAATTATATACCTTGTTTATCGGTAGCAATTCATTCTTTAATAGCAAATTCTAATGAAGAAAATAATTATAGAATAATTATTTTACATACAGGAATGAGTTTACTAGGAAAAGCAGAAGTAAAAAGAATGGAAACAAATAATGTAAGAATCAGTTTTCAAAATATATCACATATCACTACAAAGCTAAAAAAAGCCCTAGCATTAAGACTAAGAGACTATTACTCAGAAACAATTTATTACAGAATGTTCATTCCATCAATGTTTCCTGAGTACGAAAAGGCAATTTATTTAGATGCAGATATAGCTTTGCAAGATGATATAGCTAATTTCTATAATACAGATTTAGGTGATAATTTACTTGCTGGTGTACCAGACCAAGTTATTGGTAGTGTGCCAGTATTTACAAGATATGCTAAAGAAGCACTAGGAATTGCACCAAATCATTATTTTAATTCAGGCGTATTGCTTATGAATTTAAGAGAAATGAGAAAATCAAGAATTGAAGAAAAATTTTTATATAGATTAATAAATTATAACTTAGATACAGTTGCGCCAGACCAAGATTATTTAAACATACTATGTAAAGGTAGAGTTAAATATTTACCAGAAACATGGAACAAAATGCCAGACTATGGAAAAGTTTACAAAACAGAAGAATTACATTTAATTCATTATAATATGTTTAGAAAACCTTGGCACTATGATGATGTAAGATATCAAGAAAGTTTCTGGAATTATGCTAAAGAAACTAGATACTATGACACTTTGAAAAAGACCTTAGAAAGCTACCCAGAAGAATCAAAACAAGCAGATATTAAAGGTGCTGAAAAACTAGAAGATTATGCAAGACAAATAATGAAACAAGAATTTAAATTTGCTGACATAGACGACGAATTAGATGAAGACGATATAGAAATGGTAGAAAGTGTTGAAGCAACAGACGAGCCAGTTTAAATCTTTAAGAAGGGGGATGTTAGTTTTATACTAACGCAAAATTAGAGTGGAAAAGTCAAAGGACAGGCTAGAGGTTATAGAGAATATTAAAAAGAATCTGAGTGAAAATAAACTAAACTCAAAGGTGGAAGCAAACGACCCTGTTATTACTGAAGAATTTTTTAAAGAACGAATTTTAAACTATGACATTTTTAAAAAGAAACCGATAAACAAAATAAAAAATGTAATGACAAAAAAAATTGTATATAATTTCGTTGAAATGTTTAATGCTAAAACACAAATTATAGGAATAGAAAATTTGCAAAATGTAAAAACAGGAGCAATTATAACTTCTAATCATTTTAGCCCTCAAGATAGTACACCAATTATTTATGCACTAAAAAAATTAAAAAAACAAAATGATTTAAACATAGTGGTAACTGAAGCAAACTTAGCTATGGAGGGAGAACTTGGATTCATATTTAATAATTACAATATGATACCTTTAAGTAATAATAAAGAATATACTGAAAAAAAATTTATCCCAGCAATAAAAAAATTGTTAGAAAAAAAGCATTTTATTTTAATATATCCAGAACAAGAAATGTGGTTTAATTATAGAAAAGTGCGAAATCTTAAGCCGGGAGCTTACCATTTAGCAGCAAAATTTAAAGTACCAATAATTCCATGCTTTATGGAAATGCATGAAATAAGCGATGAGTATGAAGAAAATGGCTTTAATAAGTTACAATATACTCTACATATAATGCCACCAATTTATCCTGATGAAGAATTATCTTTAAAAGAAAATAAAATTGCATTAAGGCAAAAAGATTACGATATAAAAAAGAAAGCTTTTGAAGAAGCTTATGGAAGGGAAATGACATATACTTTTGAGGAAGATGACATAGCAGGATTAAAAGCATAAAAATAAAAATTAGTTCGCCAAACAAAAATTTTTCAAACTTTTGTTTGACAAACTATTTTTTTTATGGTATAGTAAATTTGTAAGTTAAAGAGAAAAGCTAAGGAGGATTGAAAATGAATAAATCTAGAAGAGATGAAAACGGCCTAAATAAAAGAGAAAGAGCAATCTTAAAATACATTGAAAAAGAAATATTATTAAAAGGATACGCTCCATCAGTTAGGGAAATATGTAAAGTAGTTGGACTAAGTTCAACTGCAACAGTGCAAGGATATTTAAAAACTTTAGAAGAAAGAGGCTTCATAAAAAAGGAAAGTAAAAAAGGAAGAACTTTAAGACTTATCAAAAATTCTAAAGGTGATGAAATGACTGCAGATAAAGATGCAATTTCAGGTTCAAAGCAAATATATTCAGATAAAGAGATGGTAAATGTACCTGTTATTGGAAAAATTACAGCAGGAGAGCCAATTTTAGCAGTAGAAAATATAACTGATACATTTCCAATTCCACTTGATTTCGTAGGAAATTCTGAATGCTTTATGCTTACAGTTAGAGGCGAAAGTATGATTGAAGCAGGTATTTTTGATGGAGATTACATATTAGTTAAAAAACAAAATACAGCTGATAATGGAACAATAGTAGTAGCATTAATAGATGATGAAGCAACAGTAAAAACATTCTATAAAGAAAAAGACCATATAAGGTTACAACCAGAAAATAGCACAATGGACCCAATTATAGTTCCTACTTGTAAAATTTTAGGAAAAGTTGGCGGAGTATTTAGAAAATTGTAAAGGATGTAAAAGAAATGAAAAGAATGAAAACTTTTTTTAAGTATTTCTTAGCGTTTGTAATAGTATATATATTAGTTGATATTGGAACATATTTGTCTATAAAGTCAACTTATATTGCAAGAAACTACGAAGTACAAATCGGAACTCCAAAAGTAGAAATAAGCGAAATGAAATCAACAGTATTAAATGGATATGTTAAAGGTACATTAACTAACGATACTGATTTGGTAATTACGGGTAGAGCGCTAAGATTAGATTTTTACACTAAACGAGGAGTTTTAGCCGGAACTAAATTTGTAAAAATAGATAATTTACTACAAGGTGAAACGAAGGAGTTTGAATCAAGATTTAATTTTGATAATGTAAATAGTTTAAAAGTATCAATAGTAGATTCACTAGAAGGAATTGACACTAGCGGTTGGGATTTCGGCTTGGATGATTTTTCAAAAGATAAAATTAACTGGTTTATCCTTTTAGGAGCTCTAATTGTAGTATTTGGATAGAAAATACATAGTAATAAAAAAGATCAATTAATGAGAAAAAGTAAATACACATAAAAGTGGATAAATGTTAATAACAAATAAAAGATAACAAATTATAAACAATAAATAATAAATAATAAATATTAAATATTAAATAAGAAAGTTCCAATTATTGACTAAATAATAATTGGGGCTTTTTTGTGCCTAAAAAATTAAGAACTATAATTGAATAATTAAATTATAGTTTACTTAAAAAGTTAAATTTTATATATAGAAAAAATTTGATTAATTTAAATCATATTTTCTTTATAAGGTTGTAAAATTTATATAAAAATGATAAAATATGATTGCTATATATCTTTTAATAAGGAGGGTATATATTTGAAAGAATTAGAAGACATTTTAGGCAAAGATAATTTAAAACTAAATGAACAAATGTCAAAACGAACAAGTTTTAAAGTCGGAGGCAATGCAGATATTTTTGCAACAGTTGATTCTATTTCAAAACTAAAAGAAGTTTTAAAAGTAGCTAGCAAAAATAATTTGCCAGTAACAATTGTAGGCAACGGAACAAATCTGTTAGTTTCAGATGAGGGAATTAGAGGCTTAGTAATAAAATATACAGCAAATGAAATCAACATAAATACAGAAACAGCAGAGGTAATTTGCGGGGCCGGAGTAGTTAATGCAGTTCTTGCAAGTAAACTTTTAGAAAATGAGCTTTCTGGATTTGAATTTGCATCAGGCATACCGGGAACATTGGCAGGAGCAGTATATATGAATGCAGGTGCCTATGGAAGTGAAATGAAAGATGTAGTAAGCTTTGTTAAATTTGTAGACTTAAACACATTAGAAGTAAAAACAATACAAAATAATGAAATCAATTTTGAATATAGAAAATCTATTTTTCAAAATCTAAATACAGTAATAGTTGAAGTTGGAATGCATTTTAAAAAGGATAAAAAAGAAAACATAAAATCAAAAATGGATGAGTACAAAGAGAAAAGAATTATGACTCAGCCTTTAGAATACCCAAGTGCAGGAAGCACTTTTAAAAGGGGAAAAGATTTTATAACAGCCCAGTTAATAGATGAGTGTGGACTTAAAGGTTATACAATTGGAGGGGCACAAGTTTCAACAAAACATGCTGGTTTTATTATAAACAAAGGAAATGCAACAGCAAAGGATATTTTGGAATTAATAGAATACATAAAAAAAGTTGTATATGAAAAGTATAATAAAAATTTAGAAACAGAAGTGAGGATTATAAAATAATGAAGGGATTTTTTAAATGGTTTAAAGGAAAAGCTAAAATGAAAAGATGGATATTTTTAGTTTTAGTTGGAATAGTTTTAATTTGCTTTGGAATTGCAAAATTAATAGATTCAAAAACTCTTGGCGTACTAGAAATAGTTTCAATAGTCATATCTTTTGTATTAGGTTTTACAATTATCGTACTTGGAATGGTGTACATGCAAAAAAGAATGTTGGAACTTTTGGTAGAAGAAAGTGATACAAGAAAAGAAAAGAACAATGTAAATACACTTATATTTAATAAAAAAGTATATAATCAAGGACCAAAAATTGTTGTAATAGGTGGAGGTAGCGGATTAAACACAGTTTTGAGAGGCTTAAAAAATTATACAGACAATATTACAGCTATAGTTACAGTATCAGATTATGGTGAAACACCAACAGACTCAAGAAAAGCACTAGAAGTATTGCCTCTTGATGATATAAAAGCCAGCTTAACAGCACTAGCTTATGATGAAAAACAAATGGAAGATTTGCTAGATTGTAAATTCAAGTCAGGAAGATTAAAAGATTTATCATTTGGAGATATTTACTTTTTAGCAATGAATGAGGTATATCGTAATTTTCCTAAATCTATTGAAAACTCTACCGGAGTTCTTAATATGACAGGAAAAGTTATACCAGTTACTTTAGAGCCAATTAATATATGTGCAGAACTTGAAGACGGAACAATTATAGAGCAAAGAGATAAAATCCCAGAAATGGTTAGTGAAAATAAAAGCAAAATTAGCAGAGTTTACATAAGCCCAACTAATACAAGACCAGCACCGGGAGTAATCGAGGCAATAAATGAAGCAGACGCAATAGTTATAGGACCGGGAAGTTTATATACAAATGTTATTCCAAACTTATTAGTAAAAGGAATAGCAAAAGCAATAAAAGAATCAAAGGCAATTAAAGTATATGTAAGTAATATCATGACAGAGTTGGGACAAACAGACGAATATAAATTATCAGACCATGTCAAAGCAATTGTTGATTATGTAGGAAAAGGAATAATTGATTATTGTATTTATGATACTGGTGAAATCATCCCAGAATTTATACATAAATACAATGAAGAAGGAAAAGACATAGTTATTCCAGATGTAACTAAGGCAAAAGAATTTGGAATAAAACTAATTCAAAGAAATTTGTCAAACATAGAAGATGAAAAAGTAAGACATGACTCAGATGTAATAGCAACAACAATTATACAATTAATTTGTGATGAACTTGAATTTGAAGACATGCAAAATGACACACAATATATGATGCTTAATTCAAGAATGAAAGAATCAAAAAGAGAAATACATAAAAGAGAAAGGGCTGAAAGAAAATTCCGTAAATCAGGTAGAAAACAATTTGAAAGACGAGAAAAAGACAGTAAATTCAAGTCTAAGTATAATAAAAGAATAGAAGCAATTAGAGATAGTGATAAAAAAACAGAAGAAAGAAAAAAGAAAAATAGGTCAATTTTCAACAAACTATCAAACCTTGAATCTGCAAATAAATATAAAGACTTGCTAAAAAATCAAGAAACCGCTGAAGTTAAATTATTTGATGCTGTATCTCAAATAGGAATTATGAGAAATGAAGAAATTGAGGAAGAACCAGAAGAAACTGAAAAGAAAACAAGACTAAAAAGAAGGAAAAAAAGTAAATAAAAATTAAAATGAAAAACTAAATATTAAAAAGTAAAAAATAAGCTAACTTAAAAAAACAAAAATGAATTTATAAATGGATTAGAAAGAAAAAATTAAATACAAAAAAATCAGAAGCAACAAAAAGATGAAAAATAGGAGAAACAAATGAAAGAGTGGATAATAACAAATGGAATAGGTGGATTTAGTGCATCAACGGATTTTGGAGGTATGAATACAAGAAAATATCATGGCTTATTAATTGCGTCAGAAACACCTCCACACAATAGAAAATTAATACTTTCAAAACTAGACGAAAGCATAGAAATTAATGGAAAGAAAACAGCATTATACACCAATGAAGCAAATGGAGAAATAACTAAAGGAAATAAATATTTAGTAAAATTTGAAAAAGATATTATACCAATATATACTTATAAAGTTTCCAAAGTTATTATTGAAAAATCAATATGCTTGTTGCATGGCAAAAATGCTGTAGCAGTTATTTATAGAATAGTAAATCAAAAATCAAAAGTAAAATTGAACTTAACACCTGTAATTAACTATAGAGATTTCCACTCTATAACAACTAATACCACATTCAACTTTACACAAACCGTTTCAAAAGAACAAGATAAAGTGCAATTATTACTAGATAATCATAAAATAAATATGGGAGTTAAAGGTGCAAAATATGAGCAACGAGATAATGATATATTTTATAACATGCAATATAGAATAGAAAAGGAAAGAGGATTTGAATATCAAGAAAATCATTTAGTACCGGGAACATTTACAATTGAAATCAAACCAAATGAAGATAAGGAAATAGTATTCATTTGTGCAACAAGTGGAAAATATGGACTTGACTTAGATGAAACAACTAAACTAAGTGGAGAAAAAATAATAAGTCAAGAAAATGAAAGAATAAAAAAGCAGATAGAACAATCTGAACTTACAAAAAGAATTCCTAAAAAGTACAAAGATAAAGAAGCATATAGAGAATTAGTTAGAAAATACATAGTTGCAGTAGATAACTTTATCGTGCAGAAAAAAACAAGTAAATTGCACACTATTATAGCAGGCTATCCATGGTTTAATGATTGGAATAGAGATACTTTAATAGCCTTTGAAGGATTATTATTGGTTACTAAAAAGTTTGATATAGCAGAAGAAGTTTTATTATCAGTTGTATATAAAATACAACAAGGATTAATTCCAAATGGATATTCTGAATATACTGGAAAACCTTTATATAACAGTGTAGACGCTTCGCTATTATTATTTGAAGCGGTAAATAAATATATAAAATATACTGGCAATTATGATTTTGTAAAAGAAAAATTGTATAAACATCTAAAAAGCATTATAAATAATTATATAGACGGAATAAACATTGATGGAAATAACATTTTTGTAGATGATATAGATTACCTTTTAGTATCAGGAACACCACAAACGCAAAATACATGGATGGATGCAAAAGTAAACGATATAGCAATTACACCAAGGAATGGGAAAGCAGTTGAAATAAATGCTTTATGGTACAATGCTCTAAAAACAATGCAAGAATTAAATAAGCATTGGGATAAAAAACTTCCTCAAATTGAGTATGCATACATTGCTCGTAAATGTAAAAAGTCATTTGAAAAGAAATTTTATAACCCAGAGAAAAAATGCTTATATGATGTTTTAGGCGATGGAAAAGTAAGACCAAATCAGTTATTTGCAATAAGCTTAACCTACCCAATATTAGATTGTGATAGTAAAATGGCAAAAGAATTATTTATTACAGTTACACAAAAGCTTTTGAATAAATTTGGATTAATGACCTTAGCAAAAGATGATGAAAACTTTATTCCAAAATATGAAGGTTCTCCATTAGAAAGAGATAGTGCATATCATCAAGGAACAATATGGCCATTTTTAATGGGACAATATTACAATGCACTTAAAAACTTAATTGAAGCAGAAAATGATGAAGAATATAAAAAAGGCTTAAAAAATAAATTGGAACAATTTAAAATAAATGTAGCAACAGTATTTACAAATGAAATTATAAATGGAAACACAATAGGAAGCATTTGCGAAATATATGATGCAATAAATCCAAAACAAGGTAAGGGAGCTTTTGCACAAGCATGGAGCGTGGCAGAAATATTTAGAATAATATTTGATGAAGATTAAAGGAGAATAACTTTGATATATTTACTATATGGTGAGGATAATTACATAAAAAACGACTATTTAAAAAAAATAAAAAAGAAATTTGGCGAAACAAAGCTTGGCATCAATTATATTCAAATTGATGAAAACAATTGTGACGGACTAATTTCAGACATAGAAACGCCAGCATTTGGATATGAAAAAAAACTCATAGTAGTAAGAGATTCTAATATAATAAAAAAGAAAAATACAATAGGCGAAAAGCTTGCAGAATACATTAATGCTAACGAATTAGAAGATACTGAGTTAGTTATAGTTGAAAGTGATATAGATAAAACAACAAGCCTTTACAAAACACTTCAAAAAAAAGCAACAGTAAAAGAATGTAATGAAAAAAAGCCATTTGAAATAGTAAGTCAAATAAAATCAATAACTACAGCTTATGGAGTAAGCATAAAAGATAGTGTAGCACAATACTTGGTGGAATGTGTTGGAACAAACATGGAAGAAATCATAAATGAGCTAAGAAAACTGATTGAGTATGCAGGAAAAGGAGGAAGCATCGCAAAAGAAGACATTGAAGAATTAACTATAAAAAAGACAGAAAGCATCATATTTGATTTAACAGATAGTCTAGGAAAAAAAGACATAAAACAAGCAATAAGTGTTTTGCACAATCTAGTTTATTCAAAAGAACCAATACAAAGAATTTTAATAATGTTATATAATCATTTTAAAAAACTATATATTGTAAAATTATCAAATGGAGTAAATGTAGCACAAAATTTAAAGCTAAAACCAAACCAAATGTTTTTAGTAGGAAAATATCAAAATCAAGCTAAAATTTTTGGACAAGAAGAATTACAAAACATACTTGAAGAATTAATAAAACTAGATGAATCATCAAAAAATGGAAATATAGATTTGAGCGTAGGACTAGAATCAATTTTGTGTAGATATTGTTCATAAAAAGAATAAAAACTTTAATTTATAGCATAATAAAGCTAGAAATTAAAGTTTTTTGTTTTGCGATAAATTTGAAAAATTAAGATTCAAAATAGATTTTGAAATAAAAAATTTTGAATTATAGATATTTAAAAATTTTTAACGAAAGGAGTTTCGTTTTAGACGAGAAATAAAAATGATAAATTTTAGAACAGACTTAGCTGATGAGAGAATGGCTATTTGCAAAGAACAAGAAGAAAAAGATTTAGACGGTATAAAGACAGAAAATAAAAAAATATCTGACAACCTTGAACTAACTAGAGTAAAGATATTAAACGAAGCAGGTAGCAAAAAGATAGATAAAAAAATAGGAACTTATACAACAATTAATATAAAAGATATGGAAATAATAAATCAAGAAGAAATAAAAGAAGCATTTGAAACAGTTTCAAAAGAAATAAAATTAATGTTAAATGGAATAGAAGGACCAGTTTTAGTTGTAGGATTAGGAAATGAGGATACAACTGCAGATGCCATTGGACCAAAAGTCATAAAAGACCTCGAAATAACAAGACATATATTAAAATATAAACCAGAATTATTGCAAGAAGGAACAAGAGAAATAAGTGCAATCGCTCCAGGTGTACTTGGAACAACTGGAATTGAAACACAGGAAATATTAAAAGGATTAGTTCAAAATGTTGAAGTAGGAGTAATAATTGTAATAGATGCATTAGCATCAAATAATATTTCCAGACTATTAAAAACAATTCAAATATGCGACACTGGAATAGTACCGGGTTCAGGAGTTCAAAATAGAAGAAAAGAAATAAGCAAAGAAACAATGGGAGTACCAGTAATTGCAATAGGAGTGCCTACAGTAGTGGAAGCGGCAACAATAGTCGCAAACACATTTGACATATTAGTAGACCAATTTGAAGAATTTGAATTTTTAAAAAATTCATCTTATGAAGATAAATATAAATTGATAAAAACGGTATTAGAACCAAGTAAATATAACTTGGCTGTTATGCCCAAAGAAATAGATGATTTAGTAGACAATATGAAAGAAATAATATCAAATGCCATAAATCAATCGCTAGTAAAAAATTAAGTTTATTTAAATATGAAAAACTAATACCAACAAATCTAAAATTAATAAATGCACTGGATAAAAAAGGTAAAAGAAGTATTTTATAGAAGGGCCTTTTTTACCATTGTATAAAAGCATAAATATAATTGGAAGAAAAGTAAAAAGCATCAAAGCAAAAGTCATTGCAACTGAAACAAGCTTAAAATAAGAAAAGAATTTGATGAAACATAAAGCTAAATATCCAGTAACAAAAACTATTAGATTTGCTTTGTTAGACTTATGGTTATCTTTATTAATTGTAGGACAAAATAAGTATATAAATAAAATTAATAAAACGCCCCAGTATCCATAATCAACTCGAATGAGCTGAGCAAGCGAAGCAATAGCAATAACTGAAATAACTTTTAAAAATTTGTTAGAAAAATGGTCCCAAAAAACAATTCCCATAATGCCTAATATCAAGGTAAAAAAGATATTTAAAATAAGAGTATCATTGTGAATCACATCATGAGTAAAAATGTAAAAAGGAATTTGAGAAATTAAAGCAAATATTACAAGTCTAGTCATATATTTTTTAAAATTAGAAGTATTTTTATAACCAATAACCAATTGAAAAGCAAAAATAGGAAAAGCAATTCTACCAATTATATTAAAAGGAGAAAGTCCACCTATAAAAGCATCACCAGAATGGTCACACAACATGGAAATAATTGCAATTATTTTTAAAACAAAACTAGACATATCAACACAAACCTTTCAACAAAAATTATATATATAAAATACTAAATCCAAAAATACGCAAAACACATAAATTATATATATGATATAAAGCAACAACGATATTCAACAATTAGAATCTATTTAAAAAATTCTGTATAAGGAATCTTTTTTAAACTTATGCACAAGCCAGTTAAATATTTAAAATCATCAGGGCATGAAGTAAAGTTAAAACCAATGCTATAACTACAAAGCATTTGAGAATAAACTTTAAATCTTCTATTAATCTCATACGAACCATATTTTCCATCACCTAAAATAGGAAGACCACAGTGCGCAAGATGAGCCCTAATTTGATGAGTTCTTCCAGTATGAAGAGTCACATCAAGTAAAGACAAATTAGAAGCTGTATTATAATTAATTAGCTTATAACTAGTTTTGATTTTTACGAAATGACTTTTAGGCTCATCAGAAATATATACAATAGATTTTTTGCTATCTTTAAAAAGATAAGCATTTAAATTAGCAAGTTGTTTAGCCTTACCATAACAACAAGCAATATAATGTTTTTCAATTTCAAAACTTTTAAATTTGTCTAGAAGAAATTTATGAGAAAACTCATTTTTTGCATATAAAACTAAGCCCATAGTATTTCTATCAATTCTATGACAAGGCTCCAAAAATTCATAGTTTTTCTTCATAATAGAAGTAAGTGAATTTTCACCCACAACCTCAAGCTGAGTAGGCTTGTTAAAAATGACAATATTATCATCCTCATATATAGTTGAAATTTGGACTTCTTGTGATGAACCATTTAAAATGTCATCAGTGATATACAAAGTCAATTCGTCATTAAAGTGTACAATTTCATTAGTATTTATTCTTTTGCCATTTAGTTTTATATCTTTTTTTCGTAAAGCTTTGTAAACAGCATTTATATTTAGGCTAGGAAAAACACTAGTAAGATATGTACCAATTTTTTTGCCATCACCATTATAATCAACAATAATTGTTTTCATAAATCTCCTTTAATCATTACAGTAATTATGAAGATTATATAATTTATTCGAAAAAAATTCAACAAAAATATTGACATTTAGTATGACATAGTGTAAAATAATAAATGTCGCAAGCAAATGCAGGTGTAGTTCAATGGTAGAATTCCAGCCTTCCAAGCTGGCTATACGGGTTCGATTCCCGTTACCTGCTCCAACTTATTACAACTTACGAACTTGTAAAAGTTTCGTAAGTTTTTTTCGCTTTAGAAAAGATGAATCGAACTTAATAAAATTATAAAAAATGTTCTCTTAAATCAAAGAAAGGAGGGCATTTTTTA
>CANQXO010000025.1 GCA_947627825.1 uncultured Clostridia bacterium | reverse complement strand
GAAAATCAAGATGGATTAAGAACTTCTCAAGTAGTAGTTAAATTAATGAAAAATGGAGTAGAACAAGGACAAACAAAGACGCTAAGTGCATCGAACGGTTGGCATGAAACATTTACTGGACTTCCAACTCACGAAAATGGAGCTGAAATAACATACACAGTAGAAGAAGTTGATGTCCCTTCAGGATACATTCAAGAAGTAACAGGAAGTGTAAGTCAGGGCTTTACAATAACTAATAAACATACACCTGATGTAAAAAATATATCTGTTCAAAAAGCATGGTCTGATCCATCAGGACAAGAAACATCAAGACCAACAGAAATTGAAGTTGAACTCCTAAAAAATGGACAACCAACAGGTACAAAAAAGAAATTAAATGCAGGTAATCAGTGGAAAGAAACATTTAGTAATTTACCAGTTAAAGATGGTGGAAATCCTATAACTTATAGTGTAAGAGAAAATAATACAACATCTGGATATACTGTGACTATAACAGGAAGTGAAGATGAAGGATTTACAATTACTAATACTTTTATTCCAAAAGAAATAGATATACCAGTAACAAAAGTGTGGAATGATTCTGCAAATCAAGATGGGTTAAGAACTGATGAAATTGTAGTTGAACTATTATGTAACCAAGAAACAACAGGGCAAGAGCTAACTTTAAATGCTCAAAATAGTTGGAATGGTAAATTTACAGGCTTAAAAACTTATGAAGATGGTATAACGAAAACATATACTGTTAGAGAAAAAAATGTGCCAGAAGGATATACTCAAGTAACTAGTGGAGATATGACAGAAGGTTACAAAATTACTAATACACATAATCCTACTCAAATACAAGTAAGTGTCAATAAAGTTTGGGTTGATAACAATAACGAAGAAAGACCTACTGAAATAACTGTTGAATTATTGAAAAATGGGAATCCTACTGGAAAAGAGCAAACTTTAAATGAAGCAAATGGATGGGCATATACATTTACAGAATTGCCACAAAAAGAAAATGGTCAAATTATAAATTATTCAGTAAGAGAAAAAAATGTACCAGAAGGCTATACAGCAAGTGTATCAGGAGATATGAATAACGGATTTACAATTACAAATACTGATAAAATATTTGATTTAGCATTAAGAAAATATATAACAAAAATAAATGGAAAAACTTTAGAAGAATTAAGAATAGATTCAAGAAAACCAAATATAGTAGAGGATAGTTTGCAAACAGGAACTACTGCAACTTATGAACACAAAAAAGATCCTATTTTAGTAAAAACAGGAGATGTAGTTACTTATTCAATTTCAATATATAATGAAGGCGAAAAAACAGGTTATGCTAAGCAAATAACAGACCAGTTGCCAACAGGTTTAGTATGTACACAATCAGGAACAGTAGTTTCAAAAGGAAAAGATGGAAACAATAAAAATACTTACGAAATTAGTTATGACGAAGCAAAAAATATTATAGTATTTGATATAGTAAATACAGCACAAAATCCGGCTAAAGATTTAAAGCCATATCAGCAAAATGAGTTAGACTACGAAACAATTGAAATTGAATGTAGAGTAGATTATAAAGCTATATATGGTCAAAAGAATATTTTAACAAATACTGCTTGGATAAGTGAAGATTTTGATACAGAAGATAATATACCTGGAAAAGATATAGATTCACAGCCATCAAATCATCCTGATGTAGATAAAGATAATATGCAAGACTATAAAGGAAAAGACTCAAATCCAGATGACCTAACTGATAAAAATCACTACTATGAAGGTGAGCAAGATGATGATGACTTCGAGAAACTTCGTGTAACCATATTTGATTTAGCATTAAGAAAATTTATCACAGCAGTAAATGGTGAAGAGTTGATGACAGATGGAGTATATGATAGAGCACCAACAGTAGATGTTTCACCATTACTAAACGGAGAAGATACAGCAAAATATAATCATACCAAAGAACCTCTAAGACTTCATTTTGAAGATATAATAACTTATACTTTAAGAATCTATAATGAGGGCGAAATTGATGGATATGCTCAAGAAATAACAGAACATTTGCCTCCAGAATTAGAATTTTTACCAGATGATGAAATAAATAAAAAATATTTATGGGTTGTGGATAGTTCAGATAATACTGGAAGAACAATTAAAACCAATTACCTATCAAAAGAAGTAGATGAAACAGGAAATCTAATAAAAGGATTTAATGGTGAAGGAACTTTAGATTATAGAGATTTGCAAATAAGATGTAGAATAAGACCAAATTCTCCAACTTCAAAGAACTTGACTAATATTGCTGAAATTACTGATAGCTATAATGAATATAATTTACCAGATAGAGATAATAATGAAGAAGTTAAAAAACCAGAAGATGATAAACTACCTGACTACAAAGGTAAAGACACAAATAAAGATGATTTAACTGATGATGATTATCACTATGAAGGTCAAGAAGACGATGATGACTTTGAAAAGGTATTTGTACAAATATTTGATTTAGCTTTAAGAAAATGGGTAAGTCAAGTAATTTTAATAGAAGATGGTGTACAAAAAGAAATGGACACAGGACACTATGCAGAACAAGACCCAGAACCTGTTGTAAAAGTTGAATTAAATAAAGAAAGAATTGAAAACACAGTTGTAAAATTTAGATATCAAATTAGAATCACAAATGAGGGAGAAATTGAAGGGTATGCTACAGAAATATCAGATTATATTCCTCAAGGGTTAGTATTTAAACAAGCTGATAATCCAAAATGGAAAGAAGTAGATGGCAAAATAGTAACAGACCAATTAAAAGATACGCTCCTAAAACCAGGAGAATATGCTATAGTAGAAGTTGTACTAACATGGGTAAATAGTGAAGAAAATTTGGATTTAAAAATTAACACAGCAGAAATAAGCAAAGATGAAAATGAGTTAGGAGAGCCTGATATTGACTCAACTCCAGATAACCAAAAACAAGGAGAAGATGATATAGACGATGCACCAGTTATCTTAACAACAGTTACAGGTTCAAATATAATCATTATAACCTCAACGATACTAGGAACTATACTAATAATAGGAATTGGCGCAATTATTATAAAGAAATTTGTTGTGTAAAAATATAGATTGCTATACAAAGTTAAATTTGTTAGCAATCTTTTTATAATTGGAAATATATAAAAATAAATAAAAACAGCTTGTAATTTAGTTAAGTATAATATAAAATATATAAAACAAACATTTTTTAGCAAGGAAAGGATGTTTATAATGGAAAAGTTATTGCTAATTGACGGAAACTCAATAATGAATAGAGCATTTTATGGAATAATGAGTAATAAAATGCTAACTACTGAAAACGGGAAATATACAAATGCTTTATACGGATTTCTAGCTATTTTGTTTAAAAACTTAGATGAGGTAAAACCAGATTATATTTTAGTTGCCTTTGACTCAAAAACAGGAGCCAGTAATAGAAAACAAATATATGAAGGATATAAGAAAAGTAGGCATAAAATGCCAGATGAACTTGCAGAACAAATGCCTGAAATAAAAGAAATATTAAATAGTATGAACATAAATTATTTGGAAATGGAAAACTATGAAGGAGACGATATATTGGGTTCTTGTGCAAAACAGTTTTCAAATGAAAACTTGCAAGCCTGCATTTTATCTGGGGACAGGGATTTATTTCAGCTTGTAGATGAAAATATCATTGTTAGGATTCCAAGAACTAAAATGGGAAAAACAGAAACAGAAATATATGACAAAGCAAGAATAGAAGAAGAATACAAGTTATCTCCTAAAGATCTTATTGAACTAAAAGCTTTAATGGGGGATTCCTCAGATGAAATACCAGGAGTACCGGGAATTGGACCTAAAACAGCAACAGAGCTTTTAATAAAATATAAAACGATTTCAAAACTTTTTGCAGAAGCAGAAAAGGATGAAAAATGTTTTCATTTTAAACCAAAATTAAGAGAAAAGTTAATAGAAAATAAACATTTAGCAGAAATATCAAAAGAAATAGGAACTATATGTACAAATGCAAGACTTCCATTTGAATTAGAAAACTTAAGATTAAAAGAGTGGAACAAAGAAGAAGTAATAAAACTTTTTAAATACTATAAATTTAATAGATTTATGGATAGATTTAACTTAAGAGGAGAAGTTGAACAAAAAGAAGAAAAAGAAAGCTTTGAAATAAAAACAATTACAAAGAATAGTATAAATGAAATAAATATTAATAACAGCATTATATATTATTTAGAAACGGAAAATTCGGATGATGAGAATAAAATAATAAAGAAAAACATTATAGGAATTGGAATATATGAAGAAAATAGTGGCCAAGTTTGTTATGTAAAAAATCCTAAAATCGACGAGCTAAAAAAGATATTTGAAGACCCCAATATAGAAAAAATTGGATATAAATTAAGCGAAGATTATGTCCTTTTAAGGCAAATAGGAATAAGGACAAATAATATAAAATACGATATAGAAGTAGCTGGATATGATATAGATCCAACTAATGTAAAACATAAATTATCAGATATAGCCTATCAGTTTCTAAATGTTAATATAAACGATTATATTCCTGAAAAGCAGATTAATTTATTTGAACAAACAAGTGAAGATAAAAACGAGATTGGTATATATGTATTAGCAATAAAAAAAATATATGAGGTTACTAAAAATAAATTAAATGAAGAAGGCAGTTTCAAATTATTTAATGAAATAGAAATACCATTAATTACTGTATTAGGAGAAATGCAATATACAGGTATGTTGGCAGATAAAAACGAGCTAATAAAATTTGGAGAAGAATTAAAAAGAAAAATTGATACATTAACAAATGAAATTTATGAATTAGCAGGAGAAGAATTTAATATAAATTCAACACAACAATTAGGTAATGTCTTATTTGAAAAGTTAAAATTACCGGGAGCCAAAAAAAATAAAAAAGGGTATAGCACAGATGTTGGAATATTAGAAAAATTAAAATTTGCTCACCCAATTATAGAAAAGATTTTAGAGTATAGAACAATTGCCAAATTAAACTCAACTTATGTAGAAGGATTAATTCCATATATAAATCCAGAAACAGGACGAATACACTCATATTTCCATCAAACAATTACTGCTACTGGAAGAATCAGTTCAACCGAGCCTAATTTACAAAATATCCCAAGCCGTGAAGAATTGGGAAGAAACATAAAAAAGGCATTTAAACCTAAAGAAGGTTTTGTTTATATAGATGCAGACTATTCACAAATAGAATTAAGAGTATTAGCTCATATTGCTAAAGACAAAAATATGATAAAAGCGTTTATGAATGATGAAGACATTCATAAAGAAGTAGCCTCAAAAGTATTTGGTGTCCCAATTAATGAGGTAACTAAGGAACAAAGAACAAGAGCAAAAGCTGTAAATTTTGGTATTGTTTATGGTATAACTGATTTTGGATTAGCAGAGCAAATTGGAATTGGAAGAAAAGAAGCAAAACAATATATAGAAAATTATTTGGAAAAGTATGAAGGTATAAAAAAATATATGGAAGATACCTCAGAAAAAGCAAAAGAAACAGGATTTGTTGAAACAGCATTTGGAAGAAGAAGATATATACCAGAACTTAAATCTACAAATTATATGATTAGGGAATTTGGAAAAAGAGCAGCAATGAATACACCTATACAAGGAACCGCAGCAGATATAATGAAAATAGCAATGAATACAATATATCAAGAATTATTAAATTCCAAATTAGATGCAAAAATAGTTCTTCAAGTACATGATGAATTAATATTAGAAGTAAAAGAAGAACAAAAAGAAAAAGCCAAAAAAATACTAAAAGAGAGTATGGAAAATGCTACAAAACTTGATGTACCACTTAAAGTGGAAGTAACA
This sequence comes from uncultured Clostridia bacterium, assembly GCA_947627825.1. The sequence continues at coordinate 9,799 of CANQXO010000025.1, read as the reverse complement.
GATGCTAAAAGCTGGTATGACGCAAAGTAAGTAACTACTATATAACAAAGAGTGCTGTAAAGCTGACTAAATAATTAAGAAAAGCAAAATTTTAAAGGGAGACAATAATGAAAAAAACTATAATATTTATAATTATAGTAATAATCATATTAGCAATTTTATTTATTAATTCAGATTATATACTAAAGAAAATTTATAAAACAGAATATAAAGATTTTGTAGAAAAATATGCATTGGAATACAATGTTGACCCGCTTATGATTTATGCAATTATTAAAGTAGAAAGTAATTTTAATGAAGGAGCAGTGTCAAAAAAGGGAGCGTGTGGACTAATGCAAATTATAGATGGAACAGCTAAGGAAATTGCAGATAATTCAATAATGGATTATGAAACTGGAGTAACATTATACAACCCAGAAAAAAATATAAAAATAGGAGTAACTTATTTTGCAGACTTAAAGAAAATATATAAAATAGATAGTCTCACCTTAGCTGCTTATAATGCAGGAATAGGAAATGTAAATAAATGGATAGAAGAAGGAATAATAAAAGCAGACGGAAGTGATATAGAAAATATACCATTTAAAGAAACTAATACTTATGTAAGAAAAATTTTAAGAGATTATGAAATATATAAAAAATTATATTATTAAAAATTTCCATAAAATGTATTGATAAAATTTTTAAATTAGTATATTATATTAATATAAGTGTAAAAATTTACATAAGATTAAGGAGGAAGAAAATATGGATGAAGAAAACCTAAATAATATGAGTGATAATACTAATAATAATGAATTATTTAATGAACCAGTAGGACAAGAAAATGTAGGAATGGAAGGCATTCCAACAACTGACAATAATCTTGTAGAAAATGAAAATGCTGATGATAATACTATAGAAGATGAAGAAGATAGTAATTTGATTAAATTAAAAGACGAGGCAGGAAATGATGTATATTTTGAATTTTTAGACTTGATAGAATATGAAGGAGAAAATTATGTAATATTATTACCAGCCAATGATGTTGAAAGCGAAGATTCTGATGAAGTAGTAATATTAAAAGAAGATAAGGAAGCAGAAGATATAGAAAATGGACAAGAATCATATGTTAGTGTTGATGACGAAGAAACATTAAACAAAGTATTTGACATTTTCAAAGAAAAATTTAAAGATGAATTTAATTTTGTAGATGATGACAATAATAACTAATAAATAAATATTAAAAAATTTAAATAAAAATAACAATTAAAACCTTTTGCTCGTCAGAAGGTTTTAATCGTATTATAGTAAGGAGTAAAGATGAGAACTTTATCAAATTGGATGATGATAATGTTTATGATTTTATTTTGGATATTTAGAGTAATAGTAGCTTATATGGCAGGAAACAACGAAACATTTATGGTAACACCACTTAATTTTACAGTAGAAGTAGTTATACTATTTATTAGCCTTATTTGTATAGCATTAGTTATAAAAAGAAAACAATTAGGTGGAATAATATACTTAATTACAAACTTTGGATATTATGGGGTATATTTATATGATAATGTAATGCCAGTCATAAAAGGTAATCAAATAACGGTATCAAATGGGCTAAATACCCTAATATCACTAGTTGCAGTAGTATTGTCAATAGCAGTAATGATGGACTTATTAGCTGATAAGGCAAAAAGGCCAGCAGATAAGGAAACGGAATGGTTTTATGAAAATAAGGATCTAGACAGAAAACTAGATGATAGGGCAGATAAAAATCAATATAAAACATTATAACTAAATAAAATATTATAACTAAATAAAAAATGCTTGAAAACTCTTCTAATGAATTGATATAATAGATTAGAAAACGAAAAAGGAGGAATAATATGAAAAGAACACTAAAATTTGCACTTGTAATAAGCATTATTTTGGCGCTATTTATGGGCAATGTGACAGTATTAGCTACAAATATTATGTCGACGGAGCCAAAGCAACAAGAGACATCATCTGAAGGTGACAGTAACAATGTAAGTAATGAAGTAATTACAAATGCAGAAGTAATTGCAGAAACTCCAAATAACAATGGAGAAAATGAAACTGAAAATTTAAATTCAGAAGAAGAATTAAATTCAGACAAAGAAACAGAAGAAACAGGAGAAAACAACAATTCAAATTCTACTAAAAGTGTAGCAAATTCTGGAGAACTTGATATTCAATTAGACATGACTTTACCATCAAAAAGAATGGCTTTTGATGTAAAGCTAAAAAATGAACAAGACACTTTTTATCCAGAATTTTATGAAAGTTCTGAAGAAGAACAAAAAGTAAAAGACGCAAAATTATTTTATACATTTAAAAATATAACAGAAGGAAAATATACTCTTGAAATAAAACATCAAGGTTATGTTTCTTATGTAAGAAATGATATAGAAATAAAAGCTGACACTATTTCAAAAATATCTTTAACAAATGGATACACTGACCTTCTAAAAGATTTGCAAGTTGGACTTATGGCAGTAGGAGATGTAAATGGAGATGGAAAAGTTACCGAAGAAGATGAAGATGAAATAATAGATGCCATAGATAATCATTCAAACAATGATATATATGACTTAAATGGAGATGAAACAGTAGATATTATTGATTTATCTTATGTAGCAATAAATAAAAATAAATCAGTAAAAGAAGCAGATATTCTTGAAACAGTAGATACTTCAAAAGCAACAATAGAATATAAAGAAGAAGATATACAAAGTGGTAAAATTGAAGACATTTTACAAAATAATGATAAATTCGTAACACTTAAACCACAAGATTCTACAAAGGATATTTCAAAAGAAAACCCAGTAGAAATATCAATTGCTTTAGATGAAAATATAAAAACAGAAACCAAGGAAATAACAATTAAACCTTCATCAAATGAAGATAATAATATTGAAGAAGGAACAATTACAATTGTAGTTGATGGCGTTGAAGGTGAAGAAGTAATTGAAGCAACCTTAAGCAACAACTCAACGATAAAATATTCGCCAGTAGCTTACAACATTAGCAAAATAAGCAATGTAATAGCTAAAGTTGAATCAGATGGAACTATTTCGATCAACTTAGGAAGCAAAGTTGCAGTTAAAAGAATTACAATTAAAGTAACAGCTACAAAAACTAATAAATTTGCTGACATAGCAAAAGTTGAATTCTTAAATGGATTTAAAGATAGAGTTCAAGCACCAACACTAGATATTCCAGAAGATTTACAATATACAGCAGATGGAGAAAGCTTTACTGTTACATGGGAAAATATGCAAAATGTAACAGGATACCAAGTATTAATTAGTACAGAGATAGAGAAAGATGGAAAAAAAGAGCAAAAATCACAAGAATATAGTGTTGATGGAAACAGCATTACTATTAGTGATTTCTTTGGAGCAATAAAAGACCGTGTTCCTTGTACATATGAAGTAGCAGTACAATCAGTTAATGGTGATTGGAAAAGTGGTTACGGAAAAGTATTAAAAGTAACAGTATCAGAAGTAACAAAACCTGCTCCTCCAGATAATGTAACTGTAAAAGGTGGAGTAAGAGAGCTACAAGTATCATGGAAAAAGATGAATGCTACAAATTCATATAAAGTATTTTACAGAAAATATGAAGATGGAGATTATATAGAAGCAACAAAGAATTTAGAATCACCACTTGAACTACCATCATATAGAATAACAGATTTGGAAGACAATCAAAAATATCAAGTATATGTTATTGGTGTAAACACAAAAGGTGAAAGTGATAAGTCAAATATTGCTATCGGAGAAACTACAAATATAGAGCCAGCAATTATGCCAGCTTATAGATTAATTAATACTCCAACTGAAGACGGAAAACTTACATCTAATATTCAAAGTGTAGTTTTGAAACCTTGGAATACAGCTTTTATGGTAGATAGCCCATTAGATGTAGATGAAAATGGAAACCCAATAAAAGTAGGAACTGGAAGATCAGCAATAGGTGTTGTAGATAATGACTATAATTCATATTTACAAGTAAATGATTGGGACTTTGGTGGATTCTATCATGATTATAATACAAAGGGTATAGAAGTTACATTTGACAAAGCATATAAAATGAATTATTTTGCATTTGCTCAAATAGAAAACTTAGGCGATTTTGTTGATGCAAAATTATGGTATAAAGATATGACAACAGGAAAAACAGTTGGTCCAATAGTTGCATCACAAGTTGTTACAAAAACAGGAGAAAATGGAAGACAATATACTATAATTAAATTAGCAGAGCCAATTGAAAGTGATAGAGTACAAATTGCAGTTGGAAGAAGATATGCATATATAGGAAAAATAACAATTGCTGAAATGCGTTTCTATGAGTATGACTCAATAGAAGATGATATAAATAATTTATATGCTGACCAATTACATACAACTTTAAAAGATACTGTAACAGAACAGACTTTTAAAGATTTACAAACAAGATTAGATACAAAGGATGAAGCTAGTGGAGAATTCCATCCAGAAAAAGATAGCTTACAAAAAGAGTTAGATTTAGCAAAATTAATATTTGATACAGAAAATCTAAAGGATGTTATAAAAATAGATACCACAGTTACTAAAGCAAAAGATTCACACATAACATTTAGAAGTGGATTAAATGCTTGGCAACCACTTGGAATAGTTGCTCACAGTAACGAAGTAATAAAAATATTTGTAGGAAATCCAAGCAAGAAAAATGGAGATTCAACAAACTTAAACTTAATCTTCACACAATATTATCCTGAAGCAGCAAACTGGCATCAAGTTGTTAGAACAGGTTTAAAAGTTGGATTAAATGAAATTTCTTTACCAAGAATAGACAGCTTAGACAAAGAAAGTGGAGGCTCTCTATACATTGAATACACAGGAAATAATCCAGAAGAACAGTATGGAGTAAGAGTAGTTGGAGGAGATTATATTCCAGTACTTGACTTAAGCAAGATAAAGAGAAGTGACTATGACACAAATGCAGGATATGAAAGTGCAAGAAAACAAGCAGTAACAGACTATGTACAAAAACTTACAGAAGTTGTACCTAACTTAGAACAAAATCATAATGAAAAACATAAAAATTCAAGTGCTAAAGAATTAAAATATGATTATAATGAGAAAAATTGTTTATTAGGAGCAACAGAAATAGTATTAGACCAGATGATGTACTCAGTATCTTCTAAACAAATATTAGCAGGTTTAGGAGATGGAACAGTAGATGAAAAAGCAGATAAATTATATAATTCTTTAGTTGCAATGGAAGATATGGTAGATTTATTCTATCAACATAAAGGATTAAAGAAAAACACAGTCCCATCAAGCAGACTAAATATTCGTTATCATCAAATGTTTGCAGGAGCAGCAATGTATGCAGGTGGATTACATATTGGTATAGACTGGGATGATGTTCAAACATTATCAAAAGGAAATCCAATAGTAACAGAATCTGATGGAAAATATGATGAAAAAAAAGGTGGTAATTACTTTGGATGGGGAATTTCACACGAAATAGGACATATCATAAATGAAAGTGCCTATGTTCATGGAGAAGTTACAAACAACTACTTCTCAGTATTATCACAAGCAAAAGACACTAACAGTTCAGTTCGTTTTGATTATCGTGAAGTATATAAGAAAGTAATGTCAGGAAAAACTGGCAAAGCTCAAAATGTATTTACACAATTAGGTTTATATTGGCAACTACACCTAGCTTATGATAAAGGTGGATATAACTTTAAGACATTCAGTAACTATGCAGAACAACAAGAAAATTTAATATTTGCTAGAATGGACTCTTATGCAAGAGATACAAGTTCAGCACCAAAAACAGAAATAGCATTAACATTAACTGATAGCAAAGATGATAATTTAATAAGACTAGCATGTGCAGCAGCAGAGAAAAATCTATTAACCTTCTTTGAAAAGTGGGGAATGGAACCAAATGAAGACACAATAGCTTATGCAAGACAATGGGAAGAAGAAACAAGAGCAGTTTACTTTGTAAATGATGAAGCTAGAGCTTATGAGTTAGCAGGAAGCCCTAGAATGTCTGAGGGAACAACAGTTAGTGCAACAAGAGAAATTGTAACAGAATCAGATAGTACTAATACAAATAAAGTTAAATTAACTATAACAAATACATCTACACAAAAAGCAGCAATGCTTGGATATGAAATTGTAAGATGTTATATGGACAATGATGTAGAAAAAACTACACCAGTAGCATTTGTAACAATGGAAAATAGCAAAGACGGATTAGTGACTTATAATAATGATAATGGAGAATTGACTTATACTGATACAATAGAAACTGTAAACAACAGAGTATTTACATATAAAGTAACAGGATATGATAAATATTTAAATAAAACAGAACAATTTGTATTAGAACCAATTAAAGTAGAACATGATGGAACAATTGGAGGAAAAGATAATTGGACTGTTACTACAAACATAGTATCAGAAGATGATGAAGATATAATGGATAAAGACTCTAAAAAATTAGAAACAACAGATGGACCAGTAACAGTAAAAGCAGCATCAGAATTAATCGACAATGATTATTCAAAAGACTATAAAGGAAAAGCTGAAAAAGGTGATGCTGAGATTCTAATTGAGTTAGATGAAACTAAGAAATTAGTAGGATTCAAATATGCATCAACAGAAGGAAAAGTACTTGAAAACTACACAGTAGAAGTAAGTAAAGACGGAAAAGAATGGACTACAGTAAAGACTACTAAGTCGTCAGCAATTAAATCAATATTTAATAAAATATTTAAACTTAATAAAATGAGTAACAATACAAAAACAGTTTACTTCGGAGAAGGAGATAAACTAGAAATATATGACACAACTTTCGTAAAATTTACTATTAAAGATAGCAACTTTGCCATTGCAGAAATTGATTTAATAGGTCAAACTGGAGACAATGTAGATTTTGTAAAAGCAGAAGATGGAAAATATAGTGGATACGGAATACTAAGTGATGATGTAACATTAGGAGTAAGTGATGAAAACGGTAATGCAGTTCAAATTCCAAAAGGTTCAATAGTATTTACAGGAACTTATAAAGGAAATCCAGCTTACAATGCATTAAAATTATGGTTTAATAATAACAAAGGCAATAATGATGAATTATTAGCAGGTTCAGCACAAGTGTTCTATGCAGACCCAGTTCCAGATGGCGCAGAACTAACCGAAGTAAATGAAGGAATATGGATTTACTATGTAAAAGAAACAATTTTTGTTGATGAAAATGGTGAAGAGGTTGACAATCCAAAAGACGGAACAGAAGCACCAAACCCGTATTATGATATGGTAATAGAAGCAATAGAAGGAAAGACTGTAAGAGCAGAATTATATCGTGTAGATGATGCACATACACTTGAAGGAGAAAGGATAACTAGTGATAGTTATCGTATACCAATAAGTAGTTCATTACCTGAAATAACATTAAAAAGTAATGGAACTGTAGAATAACAAAAAATGTAAAGAGAGGTTTAAGACTAATCTTCTTAAACCCTCTCTACAAATAAAATAGAAGGGGAGAACGATATGAATAAAGGAAAAGGAGTAATAAAAAATATACTTTGCATTGTAACTATCATTTTAATAGCAATTACAAGTTTTTCATTAACTAATGTTTCTAAAGCAAATACTGACAATGTACTTGAAGATAATAACACTCCAACAGGAGATAGAACTTTTATTAGATTAGTACATACTGCTGAAAATAACAAAGTTGAAGTTTACTTAGAGGTTGCAGATACAACTGTACCAAATGATAATGAAGAAGTAAATTCAAGTGTAAGTGTTAGAGCTTTTCAAATTGGATTAAATATAGAAATTGATTTAGAAACAGAAGGTTCAAGTATCAATTTTGATTTTGCTGATAAGCTAAAAGATGAATTATCATGTGAAACAAAAAAAGTAACACAAAATAGTATTATTAATCCTACTACTAACAAAAAAGCAGGAGAAAGACTAAATATCTATTATGTTGGAAATAAAGACTTAAATGATGCAAGAGATAATAAAAATAATACAAAAGATGGAATTAAAATTGGAACAATTACTTTTGAGGGAATAAAAAAACTTGAAACTGCATCAATAATACCAGATGGTGAATTTACCAAAATAGTTTCAACAGGACATACACTTGCAGAAACAAACATAACAGAAGACGACGGATTATATCAAATGATAATAAATCCAACTGTATCTGAAGAAAATCCAGAAAATCCAGAAGGCGGTTCTCAAGGCGGTTCAGGCGACGAAACAGACGAAGGAACTGGAGATGTAGAAGGCTCAGGTAGTGAAAACGGTGGTTCAAGTAGCAATCAAGAAGCAGAAAATCAAGGAAGTGGAACTAATATAAAAGTTCCAGGAACAGGTGATATAGGCATAGGAATTTTTGTAGCACTAATGGTTATTTCACTAATAGGAATGATATTATTACTAAAAAATAAAAGATCAAAACATAGTAAATAAAAATCATAGTAAAAAATAAAAACAGAGAGGCTTAATTAATTGAAGTGAACATTTTGGTGTTCACTTCATAATTTTAAGTCTCTTTTTTAATCACAGGCTGAATCTAAATTCATATTATAGACAAAAGAGGTGATACTAATTTGGCTTATTCTGATAGAGAACTGATAGCAAGAATAATACAATGTGAAGCAGGAGGAGAAGGCGACAATGGTATGAGAGCGGTTGCATCTGTAATAATGAACAGAGTAAATGCAACAGAAGGTGAATATGCAAGGGTTTCTCAAGGCGGAAGCATAAGAAATATAATATTTCAAGAGGGACAATTTGATTGTGTAAAAGAAACCTTAAACGGAAAATATAATTCGCAAAACATATATAATATGAATCCAACCGAAGTTGAGTATAATATAGCAGATTGGGCAATAGCAGGAAATAAGTTGCAAGAAGCAGGAACTTGTTTGTGGTATATGAATCCATTTAGACCTAATTGTCCTCGGAACATTTCCTTATAATGGTTCAGGCACTTTTCACACCAAAATAGTGCAACACTGCTTTTTTAGACCAACTCAAGTTTATTCTCGTTCATAAAGCTAAACACCTTAAATTGAAAGGAGAATGAAATGGAAGAAAAAGAAAATTTAGACACAAGAGAAGTTGCCACAAGCATATCCAACAGCAGAGGAGATACCACAGCAATACCCAATGGTATGAACAATAATATAATGCCAGAAGTGTTGACAAATGCAATTTATACGCCAGCATTTTTACGAACACAAATAGGAAGATTAATGAGAGTCGAATTTTTAATTGGAACTAATAACTTAGTTGATAGAATTGGAGTTCTAGCTGATGTTGGAGCAAGCTATATATTGTTGAGGTCATTTGAAAATGACAGTTTAGTATATTGTGATTTATACTCAATTAAATTTATCACAATATCAACAACGAGCAGGTTATTGCAAAACTTGACTGAAAATAATTATGCACAAAATGGAATGAACAATAACTACTTGAATAATGGTTTTTATCATAATAATTATAGTAATTTAAATAATGTGTTGTAAAAGAAACTGCAAGTAAAAAGTTTTATGCAATCTTGTCAATTAAATGTTATAAAAGCAAGCAATTTTTGTTGAAAGTTGCTTGTTTTTGTGTTAGAATATTGAAAGAATGAAATTAAAATGAGAATTGCAAGGAAGTGAAAAGATGGAAGATAATAAAATGAACATTAATTGGTATAGTACGAATTATCTAAACACCAGCTCAAAGTATTGAAAAATCAACATTCTTTCAATTTCTTA
>CANQXO010000024.1 GCA_947627825.1 uncultured Clostridia bacterium | reverse complement strand
ATGGCACGAAAAATAAGTTCATTGATACATTGTGATTTTCTATTTTCATTTCAGATGAAGTCCAGTTTTCTAAGTAAATTATTTTTTCCATGTTTATGTTATCATATTTTGAAAATATTTTTTCAAATGTTCTGTCTGATTCTTTTAATTCAAGCATTTGCATTGCTGCTGGGTTTATATATGTTACTTTTCCCTTCATATCAAATGCAATAACTCCATCTGTCATGTGTTTTAAAATTGTATCTGTTTGCCTTTTTTGAGTATTGGCTTCCATTAGGCTTTCTCTTAAATCTTTTACTAAATTTTCAATTTCACGATTACTCTTCTTGCTTGTATCTATATCTTTATATAAAACCGCACCCTTTAACATTCTTGACATTGGCTCTATTATTTTTTTTACTGTAAAAATAGCCGTAGCAATGCAAGAAAGTGCAAGTATTGCTATGGCTAATATTATTGTCAAAATTAGTTTTGTTCCCATTATATTATATTCTCTTGCAAGAACAAGTCCAAATCCAACAATAATAATACTACCAATAATGAAGAAAGCCAATATTGTTTTTAATTGATAATTCTTCATTTATTCCTCCACTATTTGCTAGCTATATAATATCCTACTCCTCTTTTTGTTACTAAGATTTTTGGGTTTGCTGTATTCTTTTCAATTTTTTCTCTGATTCTTCTAACTGTAACATCAACTGTTCTTATATCTCCAAAGTATTCATATCCCCAAACTTTTTCTAAAAGAGCTTCTCTAGTAATAACTTGTCCTGGTTTTTGAGCCAAAAATTTTAAAACTTCAAATTCTCTTCTGGTTAAATCTGAAATTACTTGTCCTCTTACAATAACTTCAAATTTATCTAAATCTAGTGACAAAGAACCTACAGTAATTTTATTTCCTTTTGAATATCCCAAATTAACATCCTGCTCTGTTTTTCTAAGATTTGCTTTTATTCTAGCAATTAACTCCCTAGTGCTAAATGGCTTTGTGATATAGTCATCTGCACCAATCTCTAAGCCGAGGATTTTATCTATTTCTTCTCCTCTTGCAGAAAGCATAATGACAGGGACATTAATTTGGCTTTGTCTAATTTTTCTACAAACAGAAAGCCCATCCATTTTAGGAAGCATTACATCTAATAGAACTAAATCAGGTCTTTCATTTATAACTTTTTGTAGTCCTTCTTCTCCATCTTGAGCAGATATAAAATTAAATCCTTCTTTTTCAATATTAAATTTAAGTAAGTCTATTATTGCTGTTTCATCATCAACAGCTAGTATCTTTTTCTTTCCCTCATCATATGTGCTAATTTCTTGACTATTTTCCATCGGTTTACCTTCCTACAAAAATAAATTCACTATTATTTATATCATAAGCAATAATATTTTTCAATAAAAAAAGACAAAAAAAGCTATATTTTTGTAATATAGCTCTCTTATTTTTTAAATTCTATTTTTTCTATAAAATGCATAAGCAACAATTGAGATTATTGAAACTCCAAGAATTGCAAATTGAACTGCATAATTTTCGCCAGTTTTAGGTATTTCTTTTTCTTCTGGTTGTTTGTCTTCTTGAGTGTATCCACCTATTTCGTTAATTTTTTCTACTGGTAAAGTATCAACTACAGGTTCTCCGTCCGTTCCGCCTTGAGCTTCACCATTTCCGTTTCCACTTTGAGAACCTCCATTTTCTGTTCCACCAGCAGGATTTTCTCCTTGTGAACCTTCACCGCCTGTTTCTCCTTGTTGTCCACTACTTCCGCTTCCTGTGCCTTCGTCAGCTCCTTGATTACCTGCAGCTCCTCCAGTACCTGCTCCACTTCCACCTGGAGTAGTACTTTCTTCAACTGTAATTGTTCTAGTTAAGTCGTTAAATCCTTCCAATGGACCGCTTTCACCAACAACTTGAATTGCCCTTAATGAAATTGCAGACTCTGTATTTGCTACTGCATCATCTTTTACTTTTAATGTAACTGTTGCAATTTTTCCTGTTGTAGTTGTTGCTTGTCCATCAGTTGTTGTTATCGTAACAGTTTTTCCTTGTACATTTGATTGCCATCCTTCTCCTGCTAATACTTGCAATATTTCTAGCACATCATCGTCAATGTCTAAAGTAAAACTAACTGATTTCACTCCATCTTTTAATTCTGATAATGAAATTTCTATGGTTACATTTTGACCTACTTCTGGATTACTTGGAGAAATTACTACATTTAATTTAGCACTAATATCTTCTGCTGCCATAACTGTTCCAAATAGCCCAATTAATATCATTACACTAACAATAAAAATTACTGATAATTTTGTTTTCATATTCTCTCCTTACTTAATCATTATATTGATATTATCATTTTCGCACAGTTTATTATTTTTTTCAAGAGTTAATTTTAATTTTTTTATATTTTCATTTTTAATTATTAACTCTTTATTTGTTGTGATTTTTATTTATATTTTTTTCATTTTTTATTTTTTAGTTTTTTATTTAAAATATCTTATAATATTATATTTACCAGTTTTCTGTAATTTTATTTCATTTGTTTCTTCTTCTCCTATAATTGTTATATCTTTGTTACCTTTTACATATTTGATATTGTATTCTGCTTCATAGTATTTAAATTTTACTTCAAATTTCTTCCAATCTTCTGGTACAGTTGGATTAATTGATAATTTGCCTTGTTTTATATTTATTCCTAAAATATATTCTGTTTGCAATTTATATAACCAACTGCTTGAACCAGTATACCATGTCCATCCGCCTCTACCTGCTAAAAATCCTTCTGAACATATATCTGCTTCTACTACATAGGGTTCTACCTTGTATTTTTCTACTGCTTCTTGTGATGAAGCATGCTCAATGGGGTTGATTTTCTTATATAATTCAAAAACCTTTTCATTATTTCCAAGCAGAGCTTCTGCTATAATAAACCAAATTGCACTATGCGTGTATTGTCCACCATTTTCTCTTAAACCTTTTGCATACGAAGTTATATATCCTAAGTTTCTTTCTTCTAATGGAGGTGTTAGTAATTTTATAAGATTATTTTCATTATCTACTAAATAATTTTCTGCACTTTCCATTGCAATTTTTTTCTTTTCATCATCAGCACAATTTGAAATTACAGCCCAACTTTGGGATATACTGTCTATTTTACATTCTTCATTATTTATACTTCCTAAACTATTTCCATCATCATCAATTGCTCTTTTAAACCATCTGCCATCCCAGCTGGCAGTGTTTAATGCTTTCTTTAACTTTCTAGTATATTTTCTAAATTTATCTTTTAATTCATCATAATTATAATTATTTACATCTTGTATAAATTCTACACTTGCCTCTTGCTTTTCTTTATTGTCATTTATTGCAATTGCTACTTCCTTGCTTACTCCTTTTTGCTTTAAAAATTTTGCTTCATAATTTATAATCGGAATAAATCTAGTTAAAATGTCATAAGCAAAAAATCCAAGCCATACACTTTCTCCTTTTCCTTTGTTTCCTACTTTATTCATTCCGTCATTCCAATCGCCAGACTTAATTAGAGGCAAATCATTTTCTCCAAATTCCATTGCTCTTTCTATTGCTTTAATGCAATGTTCAAATACAGTTCCTAAATCTTCGTATTTGTTGTAAACCTTAACCCTATCTTCTTCATTTTTTCGCAGTTCTTCTGCTTTTAAATATTTTTCTTCTTCATTTAAAATACTATAATCTCCTGTAAAATCAATATATTCTAAAACTGCATAAGGTAGCCATAACAAGTCATCTGAAAACCTAGTTCTTATTCCTAAGTTAGAGTCTTCATGCCACCAATGTTCCACATCACCCTCTAAAAATTGATGTTTGCAACAAAGCAGAATCTGATTTCTTAATATATCAATATCAACAAATTTCATTCCTAAACTATCTTGAAGTTGGTCTCTAAATCCATATCCTCCACTTGCCTGATAAAATCCCGCTTTTGAATACATCCTTGACACCATTGTTTGATATACTAACCAATTATTTTGAAGAAAATCAAATGACTTAGATGGAGTGTTGGACTTTATTTTGCCAGTTATCTTTTTCCAAAACTTTTTTACATCTTCAAGTTCTTTTTTATAATTCGTTATATATTTTGTTGCTTTATCTAAGCTGTCCATGTCTGATTCTTCGCATCCGACTATAAATACTAATTCTTTTTCTTCATCTTTTTCTAATTTTATTTCAATTTCATTTAACTCATTTATTTTTTCACTACTTGTAATGTAAGTATATTGTATAGGATTTTTTAAATTTTTAAACAAATTCATATTTAAGTTTTGCTTATAAGTTTTTGTTATAAATCTTTTGTCTTCCGCATTTTCACCCATTTGAAAATCTAGATCATATTTGATTTTTAAAGAAACTGGATATTCCAAATTATTTTTTAATTTCATAATACTTACTTTGCAACTATCTTCTAAAGGCACAAACTGTGTGCACTCTTGATAAATACCATTGTTAAGGAAAAATTTTGCATACCCCATTCCAAAGCAAGTTACAAATTCGTCTGTTGTATTTTTTGTATTAAATGTAAGAGTCCATTTATTTTTTTGTTTTTTCTCTGGGCTGTATTGGCTGAATGAAAATATTTCGGACTTTTTGTCTTTGTAGCTGTCATTTGAAAAACTTGTAATTCTATTAGTTCTACTATTTTTATACCAAATGAAACCTCCCATAGAATCAGTTACTACACTACCAAACTTCTTATTAGCAAGTATGTTTGACCACGCTAAAGGCAGTACAGTATCTTTGTTTTGAATGATCCAGTATTCTGAACCATCTTTATTAAATCCGCCATAACCATTGAACAATTTTAAATCTTTTATCTTGACTATTTCTTGAATGTCATTTTCATTTTCTATTTCTTGAATGTCTTTTTCACTTTTCATTTGATTAGAGAAGGAGAAATCCTCACTTGTGTCTATTGGAATAGTATCATCCATTTCTTGCATTTGCTTTGACAATATTCCATTTTCTCCATCTAATACTAGATTTGCCCTTAATTCAAATACTTTTCTTTGCTCTCGAGTCAAGTCATTTAAAACAAATATACCTTCTCTTTGATTTAAATATCTTCTCATATTACTATTTCTTATGTTTTCTTCTATGTCTACTTTTGTTGTTATAACTATTTCTGTTTTTATATTTTTACTTAAAAAATATTCATAGGCTTTCAAAGTTTCTTGCACTAAAAAGTAATCATTAAAGTCTTTAATATTTACCAAGATAATAGGATAATCTCCTGAAACGCCAAACTTCCATATCTTTTCGTTTGACAAGTCTATATTTCTATCAATTTGACTAATATCTTTTGGCATAATTATAAATTTTAGCATTTTTTGATATGTGTCAATGTCTTTGCCTTTTATTCCCATATACCTTGTTTCAGCTTCTGTCTGTGCTTTTGATAGTTCAAATATTCTATCTAAATTCTTTTCATCTTTGTATTTTTTCAAATTCTCTATAGCCTGATTTTCATTATCATCAGCTGACACAATCAAATATACTTTTTTACTTTCTTGTGGCTTTATATTTACAATTCTTCTTAATGCAATTATTGGGTTTATTACTGTTCCATCTTTCATGCTTGAAGGCCATGAATTTGCAATCCATTCCGGAATTGTATCATTTTTTCTGCTTTCAAATTTTTCTCTGTCAATTTCAAATTCTAGATTACCTTCTTCAGAAAATAGAGTAGTGGCTAAATAAGGAGTCCTCTCATTTTCCAGTCTTTTATGCCTTGTAACTAAAATGTCATCTCCCAAGTTTTTAAATTTTAAAAACATATTTTCAAAAGCTGGGTGTGCTTCATATTGCCTTTTAGTACATAATATTGGTTTTCCAGTAGTTGTTACTTCTAGGTTAATATTTTCTTCACTTTTATTTGTAAGTTTTATTTCTTTGACTTGCACTCCCAAGTCTGGTGCAATAGTATTTTTTATTTTAATTTTTAAATCTCCCATTTTTGCATTATACACACTATCATAAGGAGTAAACTCGGTGTCGCATTTATTTGAACTTAAACACCAAACCTTGTTGTTATCTATATTTTTTAAATAAATGTTATTATTTTCTGTTAAAGTTATATCATTTAACCTACTTGTTGATAAGCCATTTTGATAATCGATTGTAACAAAATTGTTAGTTGAAATTACATTCAATCCAGAATTTCTTTGAGAATACTCATCATAAACTTTGTATTTAATTTTTTGTGCCTTTTCCTTTATTTCTTTAGTAATAATTATGCTATTAGGCACAGTTTCTTGCAAAAGAATTTTTATTCCTTCCATCTCCGGATTTTTCATAAATCTTTTTTGAAAAATATTATTATTTAAACTATTATTTATGGCAGATAAAATCATTCCTTGATGGTGTGCCATAAATATTTTTATAATTTCTTTGTTTGGTGTATAATCAATTGCATCATAAAAACCGTACTTTCCTATAACTCCTTCTTTTTCTAGTCTTTTTAAATTATTTATAGCTTCTCTTTGATTTTCTGTTAAAGCCAAAAAAGTTGAA
Organism: uncultured Clostridia bacterium; assembly: GCA_947627825.1. Next base: position 9,329 of record CANQXO010000024.1, on the reverse strand, counting down.
TAAGGACTAACTACTATATCTTGTGATAATCCTCTTTTAAGCCCTAGCCAAGGAATTCCAAAAGTTTTATATTGATAATTTCCTTGAAAATCCTTTAAACTAAACGAGCTTTCAGATATTCCCCAAGGCACTCCTACTTTTGCACCATACTCCTTTTGACTTAAGATTAAAAGTTTGCAAGACTCATCTAGCAGGCTTGAGTCGTATGAAGGAATTATTATATTTGGCATTAGGTATTCAAATGCTGTACCTCCCCAAGAAACTAGACCAATATGTCCTCTTAAACTCGTTAGAGTTCTACCTAGCATGCTCCACGCTTTAGTTGGGACATCCTTTTTAGCAATTGCAATTAGTGTAGTTTGCCTAGATTCAGAAGCTAATAAATCATAATATGAATCTATTAATCTGTTTTCTTCTACATTAAAACCTATTGAAAAAAGCCCTATATTTTCATCATATAATTTACCAAAGTCAGTATTTTCAATTATTCTATTAACCTTGTCAAGTATCTTTTTTGCTTTTTCAACTAAGTTAGTTGCATTTTTCGAATTTATTAATTCAATTAAAAATTGTTTTAAAACATATAAATATCCAACAAAATTTCCACTATCAACAGAAGAAATAATTGATGGTTTTAATGGTTTTAAAGTTTCTGTGTCATACCAGTTGTATAAATGACCATTCCATTTTGGAAGTCTGCAAACAGTGTCAACTACCTTTTTTAGTAAATCTATAACAAATTCTTTTGTTTCAAATTTTAGGTCATAACTTGCAATTATTGATAATATTTGCAAGCCTATATTAGTAGGTGAAGTTCGTTTTGCTATTTCTATCCTTCTATTTTCTTGATAATTATCATTAATTAAATTGTTAGTTTCGTTTTCTTTAAAATACTGCCAAGTTTTCTTTCCAATCGCTAATAGATATTTTGAATTTTCCTTTGAAATTTTGCTTGTTACTTCTTTTTCTTTTTTTCCCATCAAATACATTACAATAGGCGCGAAAATCCATAAAAATGAAAAAGGATATGGCATTGAGAAAATGCCCACAAACACAGTAAACAGCATTGATAAATAATATTCTTGTATTCCATTTTTAGCTTTTGATTCTGCCTCACTAGCGGTTGTCCATTCTAGTAAATATAAATGTGAAATTCTCATTCTATAAAGTGCTTTTAAAAAAGCATTTAATTCTAAACAAGCCATATCTGGAAGAAGCATAATATCTAAAACGAATCTATAAACTGCTCTTTGTATTTCAGAAAAAGTTGGAGCAAAAAGCTTACCACTCCACTCTCCCGTTCTTTTATTTAAAAACAAATCTATAAGTTTTGTAAGCATCGGTGTTGCAAGCAACAGTAAGGAAACTCCTATAATTAAATAATTATGAAAAATCATTCCAAATATCAAACTGATAAAAATAAATAACTCGTTTAGGTTTCTTATAACATTGTCAAAAATTTTAAATTTGGATAAGAAGTTTAAGCTACTGTTCATCCAACCAATAATTTGCAAATCTCCTCTTATCCATCTATGTTTTCTAATTTTGTAACTGTTATAATTAGAAGGGTAACCATCCATTAAATAAATGTCGTTTGCGAGACCACACCTCAAAAAATTTCCTTCAAGCAAATCATGACTAAGCACTTTATTTTCAGGAATAGAATCTCTTAAAACTTCATAAAAAGTTTCTAAATCATAAATTCCTTTTCCAGTAAAAATCCCCTCACCAAAGGTATCTTGATAAACATCCGAAATGGCAGTTGAATATAAATCCATACCCGAATTTCCTGCAAATAATCTTGCAAACAGAGTTTTTCTACCATCATCAATATCTAAATTTACCCTTGGCTGTATTACTCCATAACCTTTTACAACTATATTTTTTATTCTATCAACTTCTGGCCAATTTAAAATATGACTCATTGCACCTATCAATTTAAATGCACTATCCATAACCAAATTTGTATCTGAGTCAATAGTAATTACAAACTTTATTTTAGGAAGCTTTTTTATATTGCAATTATTTACTCCAAAGGTTGATTTTCCAGTCATTAAAAATTCATTAAATTGATTTAACATGCCTCTTTTTCTTTCCCACCCCATGTAGCATCTTTCTACTTCTGACCACTCTCGTTTTCTATAAGTGAAAAAGAAAATATCGCCATACTTTTCATTTAATTTTTTTGAACAACTAAGTCCTTCATTAATTATTTCCTTATCATAGTCTTCGTTTTGTTTACTACTACTTTTGCAATCACCTAAAAGTGTAAAAAAAAGATTTGATGATTTATTTGCTAAATAATATACTTCCATCTTTTTAAACATTTCAGCAACTACTTCTTTAGAGCTTAAAGATACCGGAATTACGCACATTGTAGCATTTTCTTTGGTAATTTTATTTTGCAAATCTAACTTTGGTATGTGCCTGCTTTTAACACATTTACTTAGAATATATTGCATTACTTGTTTTACAGTATTTTGAACCGGTATAAAAAATAAAATTGCTACCCACTTAATCCATCTTGCAAGCACTAGTGTGAAAAAAAGAGAGAAAAAGTAAAGTAAAAAAACAAAAATTTTTGCTTTAATTTCTGATGATATCGAAACTATCTTTTTATTTAATAGTTTTTCCAGCAATTCATCTTTTCCATCATCTAATAAATAATAGCCAACATGCGATTTTTTCAAATTTCTAATTTTATTTGTAGCTTCTGTGTATCTTTCGTAATATACTTTATCTTTTTTAGTCTCATTTTCCCTGCATAATTTTAATATTTTTTCTGCTATAAAAATTTCAGATATTTTCGTTTTCTTAGACAATGCCAAGATTTCACCTCGATAAAAATCTTTACTAGAATCATCCATCTTTGAATAAACTTTAGCTGGGTCTTCATTTAATATTTTTTCTACCACATTTATATCTTTAAATATTGCTCTTATATTCATTCTCGAAATATCTCGTAAACTAGTAATTGCATTTTTCAAAGACAACTTTCTTACTGCTATATCAAAATGCTCTCTAGTAATTACTTCTGATATTTTCATTCCCATTTTATTTACTTGTTCTTCAAAAGCCTGCAGATAAGGCAAACCTTCTTTTCCATATGATTTTAACTTATATGACATATATTCAATAAAAGGATATGCTCCATTTACTGACATTTTTATTTCTCTTTCAGGCTTATTTTCTATTATTCTTTTTAGCATATTTTCAACTTTATATTTTTCTATTTGAGATATAAAAATTCTTTCGCAGACTTGTCTAATTTTTTCAATAATATTAATTTGTAAAAATAGTGGTACAGACCATATTTCTTCCATTGTCAAATCTTTTTGTGTTTGATACGCATTTAGATATTCTTTTAAATCCTCTTGATTAATTTGTCCATCAGTATTAGAAATAATTTCATTTGTTAAAACAAGTATTCTCGCAAAGCCACTTTGACTTATCGCTGGAAAATTAACATATTTTTTCATAGATAAATCTTTTTCAATAGTTTTAACTGACTTTTCAATCATATAAAAATTGTCTAAAATCCACTCTCCTGCTGGATGAATAGGGATCCCGATTTTGACATGTTCGTTTAACAAAGTATATACCAAGGATATATATTTACAATTATCTTTTACTCTTACTATTGGATAAGTATCTTTTTGCGATTGTTTGCTTATAATGTTCGAAGATGCAAATTTTGCCAAATATTCTTTTAAATCGTTTTTATTAAGTACAGAATCTTTTATATTCAAATATCTAAACATAAAAAAATACTCCTTTTTCTTATTTTTTCCGCATTGTAAAATTTTTATACTTAATATTGAATCTTGTAACAAAAATGTAATGAAAATTTTAGCAAAAAGTATAGCTTTATTATTTATTTTGTGATATAAAATAAATTGGTAAAAGTGTACAAAGGAGGAACTGTTAATGGACGAAGAAAAGCACACAGATGTTATAAACGGACAAGAAATAGATTTAGATTCACTATCTATTGAACAATTAGAAAATTTAAAACAAGAGTTAGAGCAACAAGAAAAAGCTTTATTAGATGAAGTAGATAGAAGATTAACAATTAACTAGCACTAACAAATGAAAGGAATAAATATATTATGGATGAAACAAATAATAATGAACCTATAGTAAATGAAGCTGCAGATAATCAGCCTATCGTAAATGAAACCACAGATAATGGGCCTATAGTAAATGAAGTTGCAGATAATCAGCCTATCGTGAATGAAGCCGTAGATAATGGGCCTATGGTAAATGGAACTATGGATAATGAGCAAAGTGCCAATGGTCCTTTAGACAATAATAATCCAAATGAACAAACAATTTCAGAATTAGTTAAAGGAATAGCTGAAAAGCAAAGTGGAATAAATAAGATTACTATTCAAATTGGTCACGCAAAGGCTAAACTTGCTGTTAAAACACGAGTTGATTCAGTTAAGCAATCTATTGAAACTCAAGCTCAAAAAGTAGACGCTAACATTGAAAAAGTTTTACAAGATTATAAAAAGAGCAGAACCGATAATTTAGACATTTTGCAAAGATATGAAAAAGATTTAAATGAGGTTAATACTGTTTATTCAGAACTAATTAACGATGCTATAAAAGAAAAAATAGCTTTAGAATCTGAAGAACATAATCTTATGTTAGAGCAAGATAGAAATAATCAAGAATTACAGAAGAAAAGTCAAGAATACTTTTTATCTGAAACAACTATAAGAAACTCATTGAATGAATGTTTAAATAATGGTAGATATGATGAGGCAAAAGAACAAATAGATGCACTACAACAATTATCACAAAACAATTCTTTAACTCCTTTAGAATTAAAAGATACTGAATTAAAAGCAAGAAGAGAAGAAATTAGAAAATTAATTGAAGTTCAAAAATCAAAAATTACAGAACTTGAAAATGAGCAAATTCAATATATTGAAAGCTTAGACGATGACGCAAATAAAGCATTAGCCGAATTACCAAAAGTAAGTGTATTCCAAAAATTGTTTGCTTCACTATTTGGTAGATTCTCTCGTAACAAACAATTTATGAAAGAATGTATAGAACCAATTGATGCTCAAATAGCTCAACTTGAACAATCTTTACCATCATTAAGGCAAAATATATCAACAAAAAGAAGTAATCTTGCTAATGATAATAGAGGAGCTCGAGAAAAAGCTAATACCATTATTAATGAAAAAATTCAAAATCGTCAGGAAAATATAAATCAACAAGTAGCAGACAAGATTTCTCAACTTTCTAAACTTAAAGATGACATTTCTAATGCAGGTCAAACTCCATTAGATAAACCTGATGCTAGTTCAGCAAAAGAAGAAAACAAAGAAGTTGCTACTACCATTAAAGACGGAGTTGTAAGAGCTGCTACTGCTGTTAAAGATGGCACTGTAAAAGCCGCTACCACCGTTAAAGACGGTACTGTAAGAGCTGCTACCGCCGTTAAAGATGGTACTGTATGGGCTGCTACTACTGTTAAAGATCGCGTTGTAAATGCTGCTACTAATGTTAGGGATGCAGTTGTTGAGAAAAAAGACCAAGCTGTAGATTTTATACGAGAAACTAAAAGAAAAATCAAAAACAAAGTCCACATTTTTACTAGCAAGGTTAAATATACAACAACTACTAAGTTAAAAGAGATATACGAGAAAAAATCAGCTAAACTTGACGAAAAAACTGCTCAACTTAATGAGTTAACTGCAAAACTAAATAATGAACAAGTTGTAAATCCAGAAACAATAGTTGAAGATATCAATAAAAATGTAGATGTTTCAAAAGATGTTATTGATATAGAAGAACTTGCTAAACAGGTTATGGAGGAGGAATCTCAAATTGCTCGAGAAGAAGCTTTAAAAAATAAACAACCATCTAATGCTCCAGCAGAACCTGAACAAAATCCTTCGCAACCTGAAACTAGTACCCCTGATATGTCTACTAATAATGCTACAGTTGATAACATGGTTCAATTTAATCCAGCTTATGAGTTTGCAAATAATCCTGATTTAGTTACTCCTGAGCAAGCACCAGCAATGCCTCAAGAACAACCATTAACCCCAGACACAGGTAATGCTCCAGTAGCTCCTGCTACAGAAGAACCTAATACACCAGCAGGTAATGAACCTAGTGAACATGAGATTTAACTGATTGATATTATTTTAAAATTAATAACAGGTAATTTAATAACAATCATTTTTTAGGCTCCTCTTACATATAATTATTATATGTAAAAGGAGCCATTATGTTAAAAAGATTATCTGTTATTTTTATTTGTTTTACTATTTCACTTGCATTTTCAAGATTTGCTAAACAATCTGATGCTGTTTTAGTACCAACTATGACTGTTCCTGTAACTAACAAAATAATTGTTTTAGATGCAGGACATGGAACCCCTGATGAAGGAGCTACAAATTCTAATGGCATATCAGAAGCACAAATTAACTTAAACATAACCTTGAAACTTCAAAAATTACTTGAAAGCAGTGGTGCTACCGTAATTTTAACTAGATACGATGAAAATGCTATTTATGAATTAGACTCCAAAACAATTTCTCAGAAGAAAGTTTCTGATATAAAAAACAGAGTCAAAATTGGTAACAATTCTTCTGCAGATATTTTTGTGTCAATTCACTTAAATAAAATTCCTCAAAAGCAATATTATGGTTGGCAAACCTTTTATAAAGATGGAAATGAAGACTCAAAAAGACTTGCAACAGCCATTCAAAATAATTTAAGTAATTCTATTGATACGCCAAACGATAGAGTTCCTTTAATTTTAAATAATATATATATTATGAAACATATCGAAATACCTATTACACTAGTTGAATGTGGTTTTTTGTCAAATGATACTGAGGAAAGCTTGCTAATTACTGACGAATATCAAAATAAACTAGCTTGGGGAATTTATAATGGGATTATGGATTATTTTGCAACTTAATTCTTTGGTGTTCAATCATACTTATACAACAAGTACAGGGCGGAAACCGTCACTATAACTCGGACCACCATTGTAATCATTCAACGCAAATATTCCTGCATTTGTTCCATTGCTCCAATCTCCACCATGTAACACAAAAGGTAGAGCACAATTGCCAATTAAGGCATAATCGTCATTGTAATATCCTGTACCTCCTTGAAAAGATCCTGATGATGTATTTGCTATCAGTATCCAGTCATAATCCTCATTTGTCTTTTTTCCAAAATATGAGTATCCTATTCCTATTACTTCATGCATTGCATCTCCGTTGTGATTTTTCATCTTTTCATGTCTTTCTTTTGTTATTTTCATTCTCGTTGCATTTTCTGATGAAGTTTTATCCCAAAGCCTACTTCTATCTGGTCCATATATTGTTTTTTCATCATTTCCTACTTCATATTTATCCCAATATTTTGTGTATTCAGTTTTTAATGTATTATTTCTTTCAAATGCTCCTGTTCCATAATCATTTAAATATGCATCTCTATTGTCATAATATGCTGCTACATACTCCCAATTTCCTCCACACATATCATATATTCCCGTTACATTTCCTGTTGTACTTTGTTTTACATTTAATTTATAGCTTCCTTCTGCTTTGCTTCCTCCTGAATATTCATGATAAATTCCTAACTCTAGACTGGTTGCTGTATTTATTGTTGGTACTACTCCATATTGTGATGCTGATAAATATGCTACTGCTCCCCATTCTATGTTTTTCATCATGTGACTATCTACTTGACTTGCTCTTATTCCATATATATCGCTATTCGTATTCATATTATAACAATTTATAAATATATTTCCTATATTAATATATCTCCATGTATCTTTATTCGGTAATACTTTCACCGTTTTTCCAATTGATACATCATTATTGGCTTCTGTATTTAAATTTGTCTCTGCCATGCTTGCTTCAAATTTTGCTACCCATATTCCACTTAAACTTTTTCCTCCAAATGTAAATGCTGGATGCACTATCATTGGTGTTGGACTTCCTACTGTTACTTTATCTTCATCATAACTGGTTCCATATGTTATTCCGTTAAAACCTCTATTTCCTGTTCCTTTTATGAATTCTACTTTTGTTATATTTTGTGTTGTTCCTTCTGCTAAGTTTGACTCTGTTTGATATTTATTTATACTATATGCATATCTTGGTATCCATACAAACATACTTCCCAAGTCTGCTTCTGCTACTACTGTTGTTCCGTCATCTTTATAACTTGCTTGTGAATTTATATTATCTTTTTCACTTTCTTTATACTTTCCGTCTGACAACATTACATTTGCCCATTTAAAAGTTTTATAATCATACCATTCTTCATCTTCTTCATTTGTTATTACCCAATTTTTCTTTTCTTCATCATATTTTATTGGTATCATCCCATCAGATACTTTAGGCTTATTTATTCCTTTTTTATTTTCTTCATTTCTTTCTGCTTTTAAATTTTCTAAATCTTTTTCAAAACTTCTTAATGCCTCGTCTTCTTCTGTTGCCACATCTTCATATCCTTCTGTTGTTTCTTTTGCTTTTTTTATTAGCCCATTATCTCCTAGAGTTAATCTTAAAGTTACACCTGCCAATATTAACATAATTATTATTGTTACTACCAATGCAACTAGTGTAATTCCTTTGTTTTTCATGCTTTTAAGCTCCTTTGCATTTTTCTTTAATCTAATTACTTAAAGAAAAAACAAAAAACGCTTGCAGACTATTTATCTCAATAGTTACATGCGTTTTTTTATATTTTAATTTTAAATATTTTTTATAAACATCATTTCATTTTTATTTTCAATTTTTTATTGATATTTCAGCATTTTATTGTTATAATTATTTTATAATATTTTCTTTAAGTAATTAGATTAAAGAAAATTTTTCATTCTTAATTTATGCATTTTGTTCTACTAATTCTCGTTTTATTTGATTTAATTCTTTGCTACTAATTTTTGTATATTGCTTTATCAATTCATCTTGTGCATTATTCATTAGCATATTTTTAATTATTTCTCTTATTATTATTTTTTTGCCTTTGGCCTCACCTCGCGCCTCGCCAATTTTTATACCTTTTGTTTCTCCTCTGGCTTCACCTAAGCTAATACCTTCAATTTTTCCTTCTTCTCTACCTTCTATTCTACCTTCCATTCTACCTTCTGCTAAACCTTGAGCTCTGCCTTCTCTCCTTGTTTTTGCAAACTCTCGTTCAAATACCTCCTGTAAGTGCATTTTGTGTCCTTCTTCCTCTTTTATCATTTCTTCTATCTCCTTTCTTTCTATTTTTAAACTTTGTAACATTAATATTATTATGTATCTCTCTATCTTTTTTGCCATGGTGTC
>CANQXO010000023.1 GCA_947627825.1 uncultured Clostridia bacterium | reverse complement strand
ATCAACAGGAAATCAATATAAGATAAGTAATCTAGAGAGCAATGCAACATACATTATAGGAGTAACAGTAAGAGATAGAGCAGGAAATATAGGAGGTTCTGGCAATGGAGGAGGAACAGGAGGTCCAGCAGGACCAGGAGACCCTTCACATCCGGGAAAACCAGGAGAAGGAACAATAGAAATACAAACAACATATAAATATAAAATAAACTTTAATGGCAACAAATCAACTAGTGGAAGTATGAGTCCAATAACATGTACCAAAAACTTAGCAACAAAGTTACCACCAAATGCTTATTTAAGAACAGGATATAGTTTTAAAGGTTGGGCAAGAAATGCACAAGCAACAACAGCAGAATTTAAAAATGAAGACTATGTTGTAAACTTATCATCAGGAGGAGAAGAGGTAACCCTATATGCAGTATGGATTGATGACATAAAGCCAGTAATAACAAAGGCAACTCCAAATTATACAGATATAGATGTAACTGCAACTGATGCAGGAACAGGTGTAAGTGGATATGTAATAAGAACAAATAGCACAAAACCTAACTTAAATGATTTTACAACATTTACAGCAACCAATAGTTGGTCGCAAAAATTAACAGGACTACAGCAAGGAACAACATATTATATATGGGTAAGAGATGGTGCAGGAAACATAAGTGAGGTAAAATCAGTAACAACTAAACTTATGACATACACAATACATTATGATGCAAATGGAGGAACAGGCTCAGTTCCAGCAAATCAAACTAAAACACATAATAGAGATATTACTTTACTATTTTCACCAAAACCTACAAGAAACGGATATACTTATAAAGGTTGGTCAGAAAACAGAAATGCAACAAATCCAACATATAGTGAAACTGGTACAAAAGTATATAAGGAAAATAGAGCATTAAACTTATACGCAGTATGGATCGATGATATAAAGCCAGTAATAACAGGAGTATCAGGAGGTTTTACAGATATAACAATATCAGCAACAGACGCCGGAACTGGAGTAAGTGGTTATGTAATAAAACAAGATACTGCAACACCGGGAATAGGCAGTTTTACGACATTTGGAGCTAAAAATAGTTGGTCACAAACAATAACAGGAAAAGCACAAGGGACAACATATTATGTATGGGTAAGAGATGGAGCCGGAAACATAAGTGATATGGCAACTGTTTCAACCAATAGGTCAACTTATACGGTGCACTTTGATGCAAATGGAGGTAATGGACCAGTACCACCTGACCAAACTAAAAATTATGGAGAAAACTTACAATTGAATTTAAATAATATGCCAACTAGAACGGGATACGCATTTGTTGGATGGGCAAGGTGGCCTAATTACAATGGCTATGAATTTTATAATTACAAGATTTATGAGGAAAATGCGGATGTAACATATTATGCTTGTTGGTTAAGATTTTTGGCGGTTGACTTGCAAACGACTAATAATACAATAAATTTAAGTTCAACACCACATTGTTCAGAATTTAATTCGAATAATTTTATAATGGTTCCACAAAATGCAAGTAGTAGTGTAGTAACAAAAACTAAAAATTATAGTGACTATAGAAGCTATATGGTATATAAACAGTATCATAAGATTACTCCTTTGGGAGTTTATGATAATAATAGCCATATATTTAAGTATAACTATTCCGTAACAGCTAGATTATATGGACAATTAAATAAAAGTTCAGCTGCAGAATGGAATACTAATGAAGAAATAGTACAACCAGAAGTAGTTTTGAATATACCATGTAAAGTATATCTATACTTACAAAGTTACAATGGACATTATGATGATATACCAAATATAAAACCAGCATACGCAACTCCTATGAGGGATATGGATTTTTTTAGAGTAAGTGACTTTAATTGGAATATAAAAAATTATAGTTTTGATAATGCTTTCTATGATCTACCAGAACCTGATTACAGAAATTTAACAGCTGATAAGATTATGTTTAATGCTTGGTTACCATATCTTTCTAGAGTAGAAGAATTTGAAGCAGGTGCTCCAAAACCTGATCCAGAGCATTGTACATTATATAATAAAGCGGGAGAAGCGCCATTACTGGTACATAGAGGAACCAGTTCTAAGGTAGTAACTACAAAAATATCAATAGATTATTCTACAACAAGTAGTTATAGTAATACTACAGGCATATATAAAGAATCAATTACACTTGAAGTAGCCGGAGGAATATCACCCACAGCCACATATAATGAAAGTGGTGGCGCTAAGATATATGGAAATGTGGCTCATGTATTATCCACTTTGAATGAAGTATTATTAATATATTAATGTTTAGTTAAAACAAACTCTTGACAAATTCCATAAAAGCAAGTATAATAAATAAGTGACTAGAAAAGAGATAAATTATATTCTAAAAAATGTAATATAGTCTATAAAAAGAATATATAATTCTTAAAAGCATAAGGAGGGATTAAAATGGCACAACCAAAAAGAAGATGGTCAAAAGCAAGAACACACTTAAAAAGATCTACATGGAAATTAGAAAATAAAAATTTAGTAGAGTGCCCACATTGCCATAAACTTATAATGCAACATAGAATTTGCCCAAGTTGTGGATATTATGATGGAACAGAAGTTATAGCTAAGAAAGCTGAATAGTGAAGCTAAACTTAAAAGTCGAATAATAAGTCTTTATAAAGAATAACGCTATGAAAAATTAAGAAAGAGGTGAATACATTTATGAAGGAAGGAATACACCCAGAATACCAAGAAGCAACAATAACTTGTGCTTGTGGAAATGTAATGAAATCAAATTCAACAAAAAAAGATTTAAAAGTTGATGTATGCTCAAAATGTCATCCATTTTGGACAGGTAATTTAAGAAAAGAAACAACAGGTGGAAAAGCAGACAAATTCAAGAAAAAATATGGATTACAATAAATCTAAAATAGACTCTGTAGCATTTTGCTTACAGAGTCTTTGTTTTTAATTAACAGTCGTATTAAGATTGTTTATACATTTAAATTTTATATTAAGTAATATATATTTAAGAATGAGTTATAAAGAATTTAAAATTGGTGAGGAAAAATGGAAGTAAATATTGATAATTGGTCAAATAAAATAAAAGAATTAAATAATGGAAAAATAAAAAAGTATCACATTATGACTATGGGATGCCAACTTAATGAAAACGATTCTGAAAAAATTGCAGGTATGCTAAATAGTGCAGGATATGATAAAACAGAAAAAATAGAAGAAGCTGATTTAATAGTATTTAATACTTGCTGTGTACGAGAAAATGCAGAGGAAAAGCTTTTTGGAAAATTAGGAGAAGTAAAAAAATTAAAAGAACAAAAAGGAACAGTAATAGCTATTGGTGGCTGTATGATGCAAGAAAAACATATAACACAAAAATTAAAAGAAAGCTACAAATTTGTTGACATAATATTTGGAACACATACTTTAAATCAATTTCTACAAGACTTATATGAAGCCTTGAAAGAAAACAAAAAGATTGAAGATGTTATAGATATTGATGGAATAGTTTATGAGGGAATTCCAGTTTGCAGAGAAGATAAAATAAAAGCATCAGTTTCTATAATGAATGGTTGCAACAATTTTTGTACATATTGTATAGTGCCTTTCGTTAGAGGTAGAGAAAGAAGCAGACATCCTCAAGACATAATAAATGAGATTCAAGATTTAGCAAAGCAAGGTTATAAAGAAGTTACATTATTGGGACAAAATGTGAATTCTTATCTAGTTTATCAAAAAGAAAAAGGAGAAACTGTTGACTTTAAAGTTGTAGTAAATTCTAAAGAAATGCTTGTAAATTCATTTGCAAGTTTGCTTCTTGCACTTGATAATATTGAAGGCATAGAAAGAATTAGATTTATATCTCCTCACCCAAAAGACTTTACAGATGATGTAATAGAAGCAATAAAGAATTCTAAAAAAGTATGCAAGCTAATACATTTGCCACTTCAATCAGGAAGTACAAAAATTTTAAAAGAAATGAATAGAAAATATACAAAGGAAGACTATTTAAATTTGGCAGAAAAAATAAAAAGAAAAATTCCAAATGTAACTTTTTCAACAGATATAATAGTAGGATTTCCGGGAGAGACGGAAGAGGACTTTGAAGACACCTTAGATGTGGTAAAAAAGGTTAATTTTGAGCAAGTATTTATGTTTATCTATTCAAGGAGAGTAGGAACTGCAGCCGACAAAATGACAAATCAAATTCCAGAAAACATCAAGCATGAAAGATTTGACAGACTAAAAAAATTAGTAGAAGAGCAAATAGCAGTTCAAAATAAAAAGTATGTAGGAAAAGAAGTTTCAGTTTTAGTTGAAGGAAAAAGTAAAAATAATAAAAATATTTTAACAGGAAGAACAGAGTCAAATAAGGTAGTTAATTTTGAAGGACCAGATGACTTAATAGGAAAAATAATAAATTTAAAAATTCTTTCAGAACGAATGTGGTATTTAAAAGGCATTTATGATAAAATGTAGAAAAATAATTATTGTTTATGAATTATATAATAAAAAGGAAGGAATTAGAAATGGCAGAAGATGTAGTACAAAAGGAAGAAAAAGCAGAATTAGAGCAAGATACAGACTTTAACAAGTTTTCTCCAATGATGCAACATTACCTTGAAACAAAATCAAAATACAAAGATTGCATTTTATTTTACAGGCTAGGTGATTTTTACGAAATGTTTTTTGATGATGCAATAAATGTTTCAAAAGAGCTTGAACTAACATTAACAGGCAAAAATTGTGGACAAGAAGAAAGAGCGCCAATGTGTGGAGTTCCTTTTCATGCTGCAGATATTTATATAAATAGACTAATTGAAAAAGGTTATAAAATTGCTATTTGCGAGCAACTAGAAGACCCAAAACTTGCAAAAGGTATTGTAAAAAGAGATGTAATAAGAGTTGTAACACCAGGTACAGTCTTAGATGACAGCGTTTTAGAGGAAAAGAAAAATAACTACATTATGAGTATATATAAAGAAGGAATATACTTTGGAATGGCTGTTTGTGATATTTCAACAGGAGATTTTTTCGCAACCGAAATAAAAGAAGATAACAATTTTCAAAAATTACTAGACGAAGTGTCAAGATATAATCCATCTGAAATAATAATTAATGAAATGTTAAATGAAACAATTGAAGAAATAAATACAATAAAACAAAGATTTAACAGTTTTATATCAGTAGAACAAAATGATATATTTTCATCTCATTTGGAAAATTTAACAGAAAATATTGAAATAGTTGATAAAAATAATGAAGAATACAAAGATTTTTCAAAAAAGACCCTAGCTATATCTGCAATAAATGCTTTGCTATTTTATATAGAAGATACTCAGAAAGAAAAGCCTGAAAACTTAAATAAAATTACGGTATATGAAGCAACAAAATACATGGCATTAGATATAAGTGCAAGAAGAAACTTAGAACTTGTAGAAAAACTTAGAGACAAAAGCAAAAAAGGAACTTTGTTATGGGTTTTAGATAAAACCTCAACATCAATGGGCGGAAGGCTTTTGAGAAGATGGATAAGTGACCCATTAGTTGACACTGCAGATATTAATTTAAGGTTAGGAGCAGTAGAAGAATTAAAAAATAACGACATTCTAAGAGATGATATAATAAACTGTTTGAAAAATGTATATGATATAGAAAGATTATCTGGTAAAATATCTTATGGAAGTGCAAACGGAAGGGATTTAATATCACTAAAGAATTCTGTTTCGCAATTACCAGATTTAAAAGCAGTTTTAGCAAATGCTAAATCAGACCTACTATCAACCCTATATAAGGAACTAGACACATTAGACGATATATTTCAATTAATTAATATATCAATAATAGATGATCCACCAGTTACAATAAAAGAAGGTGGAATTATAAAAAAAGGCTATAATGAAGAAGTAGACAAATTAATAGATGTAACCGAAAACGGTAAGAATTATTTGCTAGAAATAGAAAGCAAAGAAAAAGAATTAACCGGAATTAGAACTTTAAAAATAGGATATAATAAAGTATTTGGCTACTACTTAGAAGTAAGCAAATCATTCGTAAAGATGGTTCCACAAGATAGATTTATTAGAAAGCAAACTCTAGCAAACGGAGAAAGATATATCACAGAAGAATTAAAAAATCTAGAAAATCAAATAGTAGGAGCCCAAGACAAAATAGTAAATCTTGAGTATGAAATTTTTTCAGACATTAGGGAGAAAATAGAAAAGCAAGTAAAAAGAATTCAATCATCTGCAAATATAGTATCAAAAATAGATGTATTATGTTCATTTGCAACAGTTGCCAAATCGCAAAATTATTGTAAGCCACAAGTAGACAATTCAGATATTATTGAAATAAAAGAAGGAAGACACCCAGTTATAGAGAAAATATTAGATACAGGGGCCTTTGTACAAAATGATTCATATTTAGACAGTGATAAAAATAGATTAAATATTATAACAGGACCTAATATGGCCGGAAAATCAACTTATATGAGGCAAGTAGCACTAATTACATTAATGGCACAAATAGGAAGTTTTGTTCCAGCAATGGAAGCTCACATTGGTGTAGTAGATAAAATATTTACTAGAGTCGGTGCATCAGACGACCTAAGTATGGGCGAAAGCACATTTATGGTAGAAATGATGGAAGTATCAAGTATTTTAAATAATGCTACATCAAAAAGCTTAGTAATATTAGATGAAATAGGTAGAGGAACATCAACTTATGATGGAATGTCAATAGCGTGGGCAGTTGCAGAATATATTTCAAAAATAAGAGCAAAAACGCTATTTGCAACACATTATCATGAACTCACAAAATTAGAAGGAAGCCTAGAAGGAACTAAAAACTATCATGTAGCAGTAAAAGAAAGAGGAGAAGATGTAATATTTCTTAGAAAAATACTTGGAGGCGGAACAGATGAAAGCTATGGAGTTCATGTAGCAAAGCTTGCAGGCGTTCCAAAAGAAGTAACAACAAGAGCAAATGATATTTTAAAAGGCTTAGAAAGAAAAAGCATTTTAAAAGATACTAAAATGACAAAATCAGAAAGACAAGAAGAACAAGGTCAACTTAGTATGTTTAATTATAAATTAGCAGAAATAGCTCATGAATTAGATAAAATAAAACTAGAGGAGGTTACACCATTAGATGCACTAAATATTTTATCTAAAATAAAGGAAAAAATGAGATAAACAAACAAGATGAAATAAAATATAACAATTTAAATTTAACAAAATTATAAAAAAGCTGAATAAAGAAAGGAAAATTACCTATGAAAATTTTTTATCAAGGAAAAGAAGTTGGAATGAATGGAGACATAAAGAAAGTAATTGACATGTTTAGAGAAAATGTTTTTGTATCTCCAAAACATATAATTGCTTGCAAATGCAATAATGAAGTGAAATCATTAGATTATGAAATAAAAGAGGGAGATTCAGTAGAACTTCTTGACATCACAAGCAAAGATGGAATGATGGTATATATAAGAGGCGTACTTTATATAATGGGAATGGCATTTGAAAAATTATATCCAGAAGCTCAAGTAATTGTAAACTTTCAACTTTCAAATTCCATGTTTTGTGAAATTGATAACATGCAAATAACAGATGAAATGATTGAAAATGTTAGAAACGAAATGCAAGGAATTGTAGAAAGAAATTTGCCAATAACTAAAAAAGTAATGACAAAAGAAGAAGCAAAAAAGTTTTATGACAAAGAGAAAACTTTAAGAGGAATATTACAACTTACCAAAAAAGAAAAAGATGAAGTTACGATATTCTTTTGCGAAGACTATTATAATTACTTCTATGGAGTAATGCCACTAAGCACAGGATTTATTGATATATTTGATTTAAAAAAATATAAATCGGGATTTATTGTAAGATATCCTAATAGACAAAATCCAACCGAAATAGGTGCATTTAGAGAAACAAAAAAATTGCTAGCAACACTTCAAGAATATGATGACATAAACAGTTTAATGAATATCAGAACAATATATCATGTAAACAATGAAATATCAAAAGATGGAGGAAAGAACCTAATACTTACATCAGAAGCACTTTTAGAAAAGAAAATAGCAGAAATAGCTGACCAAATAGCAAAGAGAAATGGCTTGAAAATGATATTAATAGCAGGTCCATCTTCATCAGGAAAAACAACATTTGCAAAAAGACTAGGAACTCAACTAAAGGTAAACGGATTAAAGCCAGTAACAATAGGAACAGACAATTATTTTGTAGAAAGACCAGAAACTCCAAGAGATGAAAACGGAGATTATGACTTTGAAACAATAGATGCACTTGACTTAGACCTATTTAATGACCATTTAATAAGACTAATAAAAGGAGAAAAAGTTGAAATACCAGTATTTGATTTTAAAGTTGGAACAAAAAGATATAATGGAACTAACTTTTTAACTTTGGCAGAAGACGAAGTATTAGTAATAGAAGGAATACATTGTTTAAACGATAAATTAACAGCCTCAATTCCGAAAGAAAATAAATTTAAAATATATATTAGTGATTTAACAGTATTAAATGTAGACTACTTTAACCGTATTTCAACAACTGACACAAGACTAATAAGAAGGATAGTAAGAGACTACAATTACAGAGGTTATTCAGCATTAGAAACACTAAGCAGATGGGATTCAGTAAACAATGGGGAAAATAGAAATATTTTCCCATATCAAGAAGAAGCGGATGCAATGTTTAATAGTTCATTAGTATATGAACTAGCAGTGCTAAGTAAATATGCAACTCCACTTTTACGAGAAATAGGAAACGACAAAAAAGAATACTCAGAAGCTAAAAGATTAATTTCGTTTTTACAATATTTTAACCCAATTGAAGATGAAAGCTTAATACCAAACAACTCGATATTGAGGGAGTTCATAGGCGGAAGCGTGTTTGAATACTAAAAAGGAAAAAGAAAAATTCAGAAATTAATAAAAATTCAAAAATAGAAAGAGAAATTGAAAAAACAGGAGTGGTAGTTTATGAAAATAAAGGAGAAAATTCTTAATTTATTAAATATAATAAAGAAAAGCATTGAAAAATTTCCAGTTACAATAATATCAATTATATTAATGTCTTGTGTTTATGCAATTATTGTAGGAAATGAAAACATTGATTGGCTTTTAATAGGCAAAATTTCAACATTTGTTGCAATTTTGGCAAGTACCACTTTCTTAATTGAAACACTGGCTAAAGAAAAAAATTTCAAACTAGTTATATACTATATTTTAGCTATAATATGGGGAGCATTGCTGACTATATGTGTATATACTAAGTATGATGTTCTAGGCATAACAAATGAGTTATTTAAGCATTTTATAATTAGAATTCTTATTTGTTATGAACTATCAGTATTAATTTTAAGTGTGTACTTTAACTACAAAAAATCAGGAAAAACCTTTGAAGAATACATAACTCATGTTGCAGTAAGTTTATTTAAATTAGGCATAATATACGCAATACTTTCTATAGGAATTTTAATTGTTACTTCAATATTTATATTCTTAATATTAAGTGGAAAAGGTTATTTATTGCTAGGCAGAATAGAAATTCTATTGCTTGGAGTGTATTATATACCAACAATTATTTACACAATATACAAGCAAGATAATGAAGTTGGAAAGTTTGCAAAAAATGTTATAAAATATGTTTTAGGAACACTTGTAATGATTGCATTTGCAATTATTTATATGTATTTATTAAAAATAATACTTTTAAGAGACATTCCTTCAAATCAAATCTTTAGAATATTAGCAACACTTTTCTGCATGGGGCTACCAATTTGGACTTCGTGTGCATCTTTTGATGAAGGAAACACTTTTGATAAAATAGTTAAAAAATTACCATTATTATTTATACCGTTTATCTTTTTACAAATGTATGCAATAGGTGTAAGAATTGGAGAAAATGGCTTAACAGAAGCAAGATATTTATGTGTAATTTTGATAATATTTGAAATAATTTACACTATAATATATATAAAAAATAAAACTAAAATTGGAGCAAGTTTATTAGTTGTAGTAACGCTTGTTGTAATTTCAACAATTACCCCATTTGTTAATATGTATAAACTATCAGCTATAAGTCAATATGGTATGTTAAAAAAATATTATGGCAAAGAAAACTTGACAAGTGAAGAACAAGATAAATTAAATGGAGCTTATAGATACTTAAAGAAGTCTGCAGTAGGCGAAAAATATATCAAAGATTATTCAATAGAAGATGAGGATATTTTTGAATATGAAAGCGATTATTATAATAGCAAAGTGATTAGTGCAGATTGTAATATGGAATATATTGTCGTAGAAGGTTACAAAAAAATATATAGTATAAGTACACATGAGTATGGAATCAGCGATAACAAGAACAATACGATTAGTGAAGTATTTAAAAATATTACTTTTAAAACTGATAAAGGAAAAGACATTGTATCAGTAAATTTAATAAATGAAGTAAAGAATTATATACAACAAGAAAAATCATTAGATAGAAATTTTGAGAAAAAGAATGAAATAATAATTGATAGTAACAAAAAAATTGTATTAGAATCAGTTTATATAAATTATGTTGAAAAGGCACAAGAAGTCAATGATTATAGATTTAATGGATATTTATTAGAAAAATAAAAATTAGTAAGGTAGAAAATGAAACAATTTACAAAAAGAGATGAAGAATTTATTTGTGAAAACTGTGGCACGAAGGTAGAAAAACTTGGTTACACTTCAAGAGACCATTGCCCAAAGTGTTTGTGCTCAAAGCATGTAGACAAGTTGCCGGGCGATAGACAAGAGTCGTGCCACGGAATTTTAAGACCTATAAAAGTTGAGTTAAATAATAAAAAAGGTTTTGTAATAATATACAAATGTGACAAATGTGGAGAAATTAGAAAAAATAAATCAGCCAAAGATGACGATATGGATTTATTAATAAAATTGACAGCAAATGAAGACTATTTATAAATAATATAATTAACCGAATTTAACCGATTTACAGACAAAGCCGAAAGGAGAATATAATGAGTGCAGATGTTAATTTAAATGAAAAAGATAATATGGATGATAATTCTATAAACAATGAACTTGATAGTAATGCTCAAAATATTATAGACGATGAAAAAATTAAAATAGAAGATATAAAGCCAGACAAATCACTACGAATACTTACAGGAGATAGACCAACAGGAAGATTACATATAGGTCATTACTTTGGCTCTTTAAAATCAAGAGTAGAATTACAAGATAAGTTTGAAACTTTTATTGAGGTTGCTGATGTTCAAGCTTTAACAGATAATTTTAACAATCCAGATAAAGTAAAACAAAATGTATCACAAGTTGTGATGGATTATTTATCAGTTGGAATAGACCCAAATAAAGCTACTATATTGTTACAATCAAAAGTACCAGAAATAGCTGAACTTACAGTATTTTATTCTAATCTAGTAACAATAGCAAGATTACAAAGAAATCCAACAGTAAAAACTGAAATAGCACAGAAAAAAGATTTATTTGGAGAAAGTGTTACTTATGGATTTTTGGGTTATCCAGTAAGCCAAGCAGCAGATATAACTGCATTTGATGCAAGCTTTGTACCAGTTGGAGAAGACCAATTACCTCTAATTGAACAATGTAGAGAAATAGTAAGAAAATTCAATTCTATTTATGGAGAAACATTGAGAGAGCCAGTTGCGGTAATGAGTGGAAAAGGCAGAATAAAAGGCTTAGATGGAAATGAAAAAATGGGTAAATCGTTAGGAAATGCACTATATTTATCAGATGATGAAGAAACAGTAACTCAAAAAGTAATGGGAGCATTAACAGACCCAGCAAGAATAAAAAAAGATGATCCGGGAAATCCAGAAATATGTATGGTTTACTATTATCATAAGTTATTTAGTCCAGAAGAAACTTGCAAAAATGTATGTGAAGAATGTAAAAAAGGACAAAGAGGTTGCGTGGCTTGTAAAAGACAATTAATAGAAAATATAAATAAAGAATTGCAGCCAATCAGAGAAAAGAGAAAATATTACGAAGAAAGCCCAAATGAGGTTATGAATATTTTGTCGTCTGGAACAGAGCATGCTAGAGAAGTAGCAAAACAAACTATGCAAAAAGTAAAAAAAGCAATGAAGCTTGATTATTAGAAAAAATTATAAATAAGAAATTACTAAAAAATAACAATAAAATATTGACATAAACAAAATTTTTAAGTATAATTAAGACAGGAAAAGAGATACCACATAATGTGGCATGCATTGGAGATATAAAGAATACATCTCTAATTAGTAGGCAGAGATGTATTCTCATTTTTTTCTAGTTTTCTTATTATGATGTATAATATTATAAAATGGTAAAAAATGTAAGAAAAAATCAAGAATATTTTAATAAAAATTATAAATAAAGATATAAATTTTAGAAAGGAATAAATAAATGTTCACCGACTATGTGAAAATTTATGTAAAAGCAGGAAAAGGCGGAAATGGTGCAATAGCATTTAGGAGAGAAAAATATGTTGCAGCAGGAGGACCAGATGGAGGAGACGGCGGAAAAGGTGGTTCTGTTTATTTTAAAGTTGATTCCAATGCTAATACATTAATAGAATTTAGATATAAAAAGAAATTTAAAGCAGAAAACGGAGAAAATGGTCAAGGCTCAAATAAAAGTGGAAAAAGTGCAGAAAACTTATATATTCCAGTTCCAATAGGAACAGTTATAAAAGATGCGAATACTCAAGAAATTTTAGCTGACCTATCTGAGCCAAATGAAGAAACCTTAATTTTAAAAGGAGGAAAAGGAGGCTTGGGAAATGCCCATTTTGCAACATCAACAAGACAAGCCCCAAGATTTGCACAAGATGGTGAGCCGGGAGAAGAAAAAGAACTTATACTAGAGCTTAAACTTTTAGCAGATGTTGGATTAGTTGGATTTCCTAATGTTGGAAAGTCAACATTCTTATCTAAAGTAACATCAGCTAATCCTAAGATTGCAAACTATCACTTTACTACAATAGAGCCTAATTTGGGAGTTGTAACAACAAAGTACGGAGATAGCTTTGTAATTGCAGATATACCGGGAATAATAGAAGGAGCAAGTGAAGGTACAGGTCTTGGAATAGAGTTCTTACGACATATTGAAAGAACAAGGCTATTGTTACATTTTATTGATGTATCAGGTTTAGAAGGAAGAAATCCGGTAGAAGATTATAAAATTATTAATAATGAATTAAAAAAATATAGTGAAAAATTATCTAAACGAAAACAAATAATAGTAGCCAATAAATCAGATATGATGACAGATGAAAGTCAATATAAAGAATTAGAAAAAATAGCTGAAGAAAACAATCAACCAATATTTAAAATATCAGGACTTACAGGTGAAGGAATAGAAGAACTTATGAAATTTGTATCAGATATTTTAAAAACTTTACCAAAGGAAAATTTAATTGATATTGATAATTCATCGGCAGAAAAGGTATATACATTAAAATATGACAACAAAGAATTTACTGTAAATAAGGAAAATGGAATATTTATAGTAAAGGGAGAAGCAGTTGATAAAATCATTAGAAAAGTAAATATAACCGACTATGAATCATTATTCTATCTTCATAAAAAACTTAATGAAATAGGATTAACAGATGAACTAAAAAGGCAAGGCATTAAAGAAGGCGATACTGTAAAAATTGGTGATTATGAAATGGAGTGGGAAGATTAAAAAATTTTAAATGTGGACGAAGTTTTTTAACTTATAATTGTAATGTAGGAATTGAATATAAGTGTATAGTTTATATAAAAAACAAGAGTTTTATGAATTGAAATGACTCTTGTTTTTTTTATTTTATTTTAAAAAACTATTGACAGTTGAATATTCATTCAACTATAATATAAACAGTTGAACAAGTACTCAACTATAATATTAATTGTTAGCATAGATATTCAGCTATAATATTATCGTTTGAACAAATACTCAACTATTAACATAAAATACAAAAGTAGTAAAAATTAAAAAAGTATAAAAAAATATAAAGAGGTAAGAAAAATGAATGAAAAACTTGAAATGTGTGAAAACAATGTAATTCACAAAGAAGTAGTAGAAACGGTGAAAAAGCAATTACCAAACAGTAAAAAAATAGAAAATTTATCTAATTTTTATAAAATGTTTAGTGACCCAACAAAAGCAAAAATTTTATGGGCATTAGATATATCAGAGATGTGTGTATGTGATTTAGCAGTTATATGTAATGTATCAAAATCCGCTATATCACACCAGTTAAGTTCGCTAAAAGATGCAAATCTAGTGCGAAATAGGAGAGAAGGAAAAATAGTGTACTATTCTTTGGCTGATAGCTGTGTGAAAGAAATACTCGAAAAAGGTGTTATTCATACGATTAATGAGTAAGTATTTTTATATTTGTAAATAAATGGGAAGGAAAACAAAAAAATGAAAAAGAAAATTTTAAAAATAATTTTAAGTGGACTATTACTTATAATTGCGTTGTGTATAAATACAAATATAATATGGATAAAACCTGCATTATTTGTAGTTAGTTATATAATTATTGGATTTGATGTAATAAAAGAAGTAATTGAAAACATTGGAGAAGGAAATTTATTTGATGAAAACTTGTTGATGTTGATTGCAACTATTGGAGCAATTGCAATTAAAGAATACCCAGAAGCAATTGCAGTAATGATTTTCTACACAATAGGAGAAATATTTGAAGAAATAGGAGAAGAAAAGTCAAGAAAATCAATTACTGACTTAATGAATATAAAACCTGAATTTGCAAATGTAAAATTATCAAATGGAAAGATTGAAAAAAAGAGTCCAGAAAAAGTTAAAATTGGTGACACAATAATAGTAAAACCGGGAGAAAAAATTCCTTTAGATGGTGAAAT
This sequence comes from uncultured Clostridia bacterium, assembly GCA_947627825.1. Next base: position 1,148 of record CANQXO010000023.1, on the reverse strand, counting down.
AATAGAAGGAGCTTCAAGTATAGATACCTCTGCACTGACTGGTGAAAGTATGCCAAGAGAAGTAGGTATTAATAGCAAAGTTTATAGTGGATGTATAAATATAAATGGAATAATTACTGTAAAAGTAGAAAAAGAGTATAAAGATTCTACGGTTTCAAAAATTCTTGAATTAGTAGAAAACACTAGCGAGAAAAAAGCTAAAACAGAAAAGTTTATAACTAAGTTTTGCAAGTTCTACACACCGATAGTTGTTATAATGGCAATAGCAATATTTATGTTTGGAGTAATTACAAAAACCGAAACTATATATCAGTGGCTATATAGGGCTCTTACATTTTTAGTCATTTCATGTCCATGTGCACTTGTAATATCTGTTCCACTTAGCTTTTTTGGAGGAATAGGAGGCTCTGCCAAAAAAGGAATTTTAGTAAAAGGCAGTACCTATATGGACACACTTGCTAAATTGGATACAATTGTTTTAGATAAAACCGGAACAATAACTAAGGGAAATTTCGAAGTTCAAAAAATAGTTACAAACAATATTTCAAAAGAAGAATTTGTAAAGTATGTAGCAATGGCAGAACAATTGTCAAATCATCCAATAGCAGAAGCTGTAAAGAAATTGTATAATGAAAATGTAGATACAAGTAGAATTACTGAATTAGAAGAAATATCAGGTAAAGGCATTAAATGTAAAATAGATGAAGAAAATATTTTAGTTGGAAATATAAAATTAATGCAAGAAAACAATGTAGAAGGACTTGAAAAAATAACTTCAAGCCAAGGAACTACTCTGTACTTAGCTGTAAATAGTGAATATAAGGGATTTGTAGAAATATCAGATGAAATAAAAGAAAAAAGCAAAGAGGCAATAAAAGAACTAAAGAATATTGGAATAAGCAAAATTGTAATGCTAACTGGAGATAAAAAGATAGTTGGTGAAGCGGTAGCAAAGGATTTAAGTATTAATGAAGTTCATTCTGAATTATTACCAACTGACAAGGCAGAAAAGCTAGAAGAAATACTAGAGTCAAAATCCTCAAATAAAAATGTTGCTTTTGTTGGAGATGGAATAAATGATAGTCCTGTTCTGGCTTTAGCTGATGTTGGTATTGCTATGGGAGGTTTAGGTGCAGATAGTGCAATTG
>CANQXO010000022.1 GCA_947627825.1 uncultured Clostridia bacterium | reverse complement strand
CCAGGTTTAAGTTCTGATATAGTCCATGTAATTGAATTATCGCTTGTGTCAACTGTGGCTGTGATTTCTCCAATTTCTGGTCTTGTTAATAATGCAAAATTAAAGTTGTCAATTATATTTTGAGGGAAGTAATCCTTTATAACTATATCTGTTAAAATATATTCATTAACAGGAATTAGTTGAGAATATATACTTTCTGTTACTGTTGTTATAACTTCTTCATCAGATACATAATAAACTGAACCTGCAGTAGGATTTAAAGGTGTACCGAAAACATACTCTGCAACATCTTTATATGTTTTAAAAGTAGCATCTTCAGGCCTTCCTGATACTGGAATATCATCTTCTGATATGTTTATAAGCATCGAAATGACATTTATTCCTTTGTCATCTAAATCTTTTAGTTTAGCTTTTGTTGGATCAGCTGATTTTTCTGTATATAAATCCGAAGTAACTCCTTTTGCAGTATTAGGTATTGCATCTGATAAGCATACAATATATTTATTAGCTTCATCATTTTTCGAAGTGTTAAGTAAACTTTCAGCCGTTTCAAGACCAACTTCAATATCAGTTCTTGCTCCCATAACATCTTCTTTTACAGTATTTAAAGCACCTTTTATAGTATTAACATCACTTGTTAATGTTTCTGTGATAATTTTAGCATCAGCAGAAGTTCCTTCTTCTTCTATCGTTGTGCTTGTAGCAAATTCTACAACACCTATTTTAATGTTTTCATTATTTGCTAGTAATTTGTCTACTAATTGTTCAGCAGCATTTAAAACTAATTCTTTTCTAGTCATTAATTCATCATTTACATTAATTTGATTTGTAGACATACTGTTTGATGAATCAATTAATAAAACAACTTCACCGTTAAGGTCTTCTAAAGCTTCTTGATTATTTTTTGCTGTTAAACTAATATCAATAGTTTTGTTTACAGTATCAATTTGAACCATTTTCTTCTCAAATTCGCCATATCTACCAAAAGTCATAGAATTAACATTATCTTCAACTAATTTCATTGTTGCATCACCTTTTGCAACAGAAGTTGCAGCTAAACAAGTAGTTGATAATAATATTAAAACTAAAAGTGTTACAATTAATTTAAAATATTTTTTCATTTTTACTCTCCTTTTACTATATTATAAACAATTTTTTGAAAAAAATTTAATTTCTAAAATTATATCATAGCAAATTTTAATATTCAACAAAAAAAGTCATTTTTATATTAAATTTTTATTACAAATTAAGTAATTGATTTTGGATTATTATTGTGATAAAATGTGAAAAAAATGAGAGGAATTTTGTAAAATGGCAGAACTAATAAATGGAAAAGAATTAGCAAAAGAAATTAGACAAAATTTAAAAAAAGAAGTTGAAGAAAAAAATTTAAAACCAATGCTTGCTGTAATTCTATGTGGAGATGACGAGGCTTCAAAAGTTTATGTAAGAAATAAAAGCAAGGCATGTGAAGAAGTGGGAATTCAATTTAAAGAATATTTGCTTCCAAGTAGCACAAAACAAGAGGAACTTCTTGATTTAATTGAAAAGCTAAATAATGATGATAAAGTTGATGGCATTTTGCTTCAAAGTCCAATACCAAAAGGTTTAAATATACAAGAAGCATTTGCAAAAATATTGCCAGAAAAAGATGTAGATGGATTTAATCCATACAATGTTGGAAAACTAACGATTGGTGAAGATGGATTTGTTCCATGTACGCCTTTAGGAATTATGAAAGCTTTTGAAAAATACAATATCGATTTGGAAGGAAAAAAAGCTGTAATAATAGGCAGAAGCAACATTGTAGGCAAACCTATGGCTCAATGTTTACTTTCAAAAAATGCAACAGTTACAATTTGCCATTCAAAAACAAAAGACCTAGAAAAAGAATTAAAAGATGCTGATGTAATTATTTCAGCAGTTGGAAAAAGAGCTTTAGTTAAAGAAAACATGGTAAAAGAAGGCGTTGTTGTAATTGATGTTGGAATGAACAGAAATGAAGAAGGCAAGCTTTGTGGTGATGTTGATTTTGAAGCTGTATCTAAAAAAGCAAAATACATCACTCCAGTACCAGGCGGAGTAGGACCAATGACTATTGCAATGCTTATGAACAATGTTGTAAAGGCACACAAGCAAAGAAACAGAAGATAGATTAAATTAAAAAGGTTGTCAAATGATTGCAGAAGTTATAATTGATAGAAGCGTAAATAATTTAAATAAAATATTTGATTATGAAGTTCCAGCTGACCTAAAAGTTATAGTTGGAACTAGAGTTTTTGTGCCTTTTGGAAATAGCAAATCTCTAGTTGAGGGAATTGTTGTTGGATTAAAGGAAAAGTCTAGTTATAAAGTAAAACCTATATGCTCTTTGCAGGAAGAACAAATAAATGAAGACTATATTAATCTAGCAAAATGGATGTCAAATAGGTACTTTTGCAATGTTTCAGATTGTTTAAGATTAATGTTACCACCGGGAAGAACTACTAAAAATGTATTAAATAGAGTAAAAGAAAAAAGAGTAAATTTCATTTCTTTAGCAAAAGATATAGAAGAAGTTGAGCAGGATATTGAAAGTGGAAAGATAAAATCAGAAAAACAAAAAAGAATACTAGAATTTATTATAAATAATGGAGATGCTACTTTGCAAGATATTGAATTATTTACAGATGCCTCAAGTAGCATTGTAAAAACTCTTGTAAAAAATGGTTACCTTGAAATAAATAATATGCAAGTAGATAGAAATCCATTTTTGCACAAGGCAGTTGTGAAAACTGTGGATTTAGACTTTACTGAAGAACAAAAAGAAGCATTTGAAAAAATAAAATCATCTGGCAAATATTTATTATATGGAATAACCGGTTCTGGAAAAACAGAAATATACTTAAGGCTAATTGGAAAAATGCTAAAGCAAAACAAAAGTAGCATAATGTTAGTACCAGAAATATCATTAACTCCGCAAACTGTGGATAGATTTATTTCAAGATTTGGAGAGGAACAAATTGCAGTTTTGCATAGTAAACTATCTATAGGAGAAAGATATGATGCGTGGAATAAAATAAAGTCAGGAGAAGCGAAAATAATAATAGGTGCAAGGTCTGCTATTTTTTCTCCAGCTGTTAATTTAGGATTAATTATAATTGATGAAGAACACGATGAATCGTATCAATCAGAAATGGCACCTAGATATGATGCAAGAGAAGTTGCAGAATATTTATCAGAAAATAAAAATATACCATTGATATTAGGAAGTGCAACTCCTGATATGAACACTTTTCATAAAACAGAAAGTGGTGAATATCAATTATTAACTTTAACAAAAAGAGCAAACAATTCCAGTTTACCAACTGTTGAAATAGTTGATTTAAGGCAAGAATTATCTAATGGTAACAAATCAATGATAAGCAAAAAGCTTTATGAAGAAATAAGGAAAAACCTAGAAAATAAAAAACAAACGATTTTGTATTTAAATAGGAGAGGTTTTTCTACTTTTATAATGTGCAGAGATTGTGGGTATACTGTAAAATGTAAAAGATGTGATATAAGCCTAACTTATCATAAATATCAGCAAAAGCTAAAATGTCATTATTGTGGATATGAGCAAGAAGTTATAAAAGTTTGCCCAGAATGCCATAGTGAAAATATTAGATATTTTGGAGCAGGAACTCAAAAACTAGAAGAAGAAATAAAAAAATATTTTCCAGAAGCTAGCACCATAAGAATGGATATTGATACAGTTTCTAAAAAGAATTCGCACGAGCAGATTTTAAATAAATTTAAAGAAGAAAATATTGACATTTTAATTGGAACGCAAATGGTTGTAAAAGGACATCATTTTCCTAATGTAACTTTAGTAGGAGTAATAGTTGCAGATGGAAGTTTAAATATAGGAGATTTTAGGTCAAATGAAAAAACTTTTCAAATATTAACTCAAGTTGCAGGTAGAGCAGGAAGGGAAAAAGATAAGGGAAAAGTAATTATACAAACCTATAATCCAGATAATTATGCAATAGAATTTTCAAAATCACAAGATTATAATTTATTTTACAACACAGAGATTAGCGTTAGAAAACAGTTGAAATATCCGCCATTTTGCGATATAATAGTAATTGATATGTCTGCAAAAGATATAAATGAATTAAAGAAAAGGGCAAATGAAATTCATTCATATTTAAAGAAAAGAGTAATTAACGAAAAATTTGGATTATTACTTTATAGCCCAGTTCCATCACCAATAGAAAAAATAAAAAACAGATATCGTATGAGAATATTAATAAAATGCAAATATGATGAAAGAGTAAAGAATTTATTAAAAGATAGTTTAGAAGAATTTTATAAGATGAAAAATAATACAGCAAGAATGGCGATTGAATTAAATCCCAATAATATGTTATAAAAAATGATGCAAAAGGAGGAATAAATGGCACTAAGAGTTATAAGACAAGAAGGAGATGAAATTCTTAGAAAAAAATCAAGACCAGTAGAAGTAGTAGATGATAAAATAAAAGAATTACTAAATGATATGGATGAAACTATGCATTCTGCTAATGGAGTGGGAATTTCAGGAGTACAAGTAGGAGTTCTTAAAAGAGTAATTGTAATTGATGTTAATTATGATGGCTCACCTTCACTAAAACTAATTAATCCAGAAATTGTGAAAGCAAAAGGCGAGGAGGAATTTCAAGAAGGTTGTTTAAGTTTTCCAAATAAATTTGCAAAAGTAAAAAGACCAAGCGAAGTTACAGTTAAAGCTTTAGATGAAAATGGAAAGCAGGTAACAATTAAAGGAAAAGGACTTTTAGCAGAAGCACTTTGCCACGAAATTGACCATTTAGACGGAATACTATTTATAGACCTTATGGAGCCGGGAACTCTTGAATATATAGAAAATCAAGAAGAAAAATAAAATAAAAAATGAAAATTAATTAATCAAAAAAATAGAGAATAAAGTAAAGATTAATTAATGATAAATAAAATCATTATAAAAATATGTATATAAAATTAAGGTTGAAAAGATAATTACTGAAGGAGAGCCACGAAATGAATATTGTTTTTTTAGGTACACCAGATTTTGCACAAAAATCATTACAAGCATTATATGAAGCGGGGCATAACATAATAGGAGTTGTTACTAATGTTGACAAACCCAAAGGGAGAGGCATGAAATTAATTGCATCTCCTGTAAAAAACTATGCTTTAGAAAAAAATTTAAAGATAATGCAACCAGTAAAAGTAAAAAATAATGAAGAATTTATAAACGAAATAAAAAGTTTAAGTCCAGATTTATTGTGTGTTGTAGCCTATGGTAAGATTTTACCAAAGGAATTACTTGCTGTGCCTAAATATGGTGCTATAAATGTTCATGGCTCACTTCTTCCAAAATATAGAGGAGCAGCACCAATACAATGGGCTGTAATAAATGGCGACAAAGAAACCGGAATAACAACCATGTTTATGGATGAAGGCATGGACACAGGAGATATGATATTAAAAGAAACTACACAAATTGGAGAAGACGAAACAACAGGAGAAGTATGGGAAAGACTATCAAATATTGGAGCAAAATTATTAGTTCAAACTGTTAATAAAATTGAAGAAATTTCAAAGACAATTAATGAAAATACTCCAGCTCAAGAAGAAATAAAAAAGAAAATTGGTGCAGAAAAACAAGGAAACGACTTTACTTTAGCACCTATGCTTGATAAAGAAATGGCAAGAATTAATTGGAACGAAAGTGCAATAAAAATAAAAAATCTTGTTAGAGGGTTAAACCCAATAATGGGAGCCTACACTTTTATAGATGGAAAGAAACTTAAAATTTGGAAAGTGCAAGCCCATGATAATGCTAATGGTAATAATAAAAATAATAGTAATAATAATGATGATACTAATACTAATCCAATTAGCAAACTAGATAGTAGCGATTTGAGCAATATACAAGAAAAACAAAACGGTGAAATAATTGTAGCTGACAATAAAAAAGGTTTATTCATAAAAACAGGAGAAGGTATAATAGAAGTCTTAGAAGTTCAAGGCGAAAATGGTAAAAAGATGGATGCTAAAAGTTTTCTAAACGGAAATCAAATAAAAGAAAAAATGTGCAGGGCAAGTTAATAATTTATAATTAAATATTAAATTTGAATTGTTGAAATATGATAATATTAAATCTTAAAATATGAAAATCTTGAAATATAAAAATATAAAAAATTAAAATAAAATCTTAAAAGATAAAAAGTAAAAAAAGCCTTAAAACAATGGAGTGAATAACACTTTCATTGCTTTAGGGACTTTTTTCATATAAAAGTTTATAGATAAGCATTTAATTTATCAATATTTTCTCTTTGAAATTTATTAAATTCTTTAAGAAGATTAGTAGTGCTTTCATCAATGTCTAATTTACAATTTAAAATTTTCTGAATTTCTATTACACCCATTAAAGTGCCCTGTATCATCATTTCGGCAATATGAGAAGTAGTTTTATCTCTCATTAAATTCATTTTTATTCCACAACAAGCCATCATCTTAGAACTAAGTGGGCTGTCATCAGGTACCTCACCATATTTTTCAAAATGTTGGTTTACTTTAGCAACTATATTAGAATATTGAGAATACATTGCGACTAACATTTTCTTTAATTCTTTATCAGAAAGCTTGCTAGTTAAAAATGAAATACTGCTCATGCCCATTCCAGCAATTCTGCTAACTTCATTCAGAACAGCTAAATCAAGACCGAAACCGCAAGAGTCAAAAGTTGAGTAATCAGGGTCAAAAACGACCTCATTATCTGTAGATTCATCATTATTGTCAGATTTTCTATTGTCACCGATATCACTAGATAAATCGCTTTTTTCCTCATGAACTTCTGCATCCATAGGCTCGTTTTCAGAATTATTTTTGAGACTTTTTCCTTTATCCATAATAACCTCCAAATTTTAATTTACTATATTTTGCCCAAAAAATAAAAGAATATTATTGAAATCGTGAAAAATCTAAGGTATACTAGAACAAAAAGTTGAACTCGGCACTTATTTGGTTAAATAAATTAATTTTAGACAAATGACATTTTACAAAATTATCAAGTTATTAATCTAGTGCTAAGTAGAAGATAGGAAAGAGAATGGATTGGTCAAAAGAACAAAAACAAGCAATTGAAAAACAAGGAGCAAATATTTTAGTATCAGCATCTGCAGGCTCTGGAAAAACAACAGTATTAGTTGAAAGAATAATTAACAAAGTCGTAAATCAAAAAATTGATATTGATAAATTATTAGTAGTAACTTTTACAAATGCGGCAGCAAGTGAAATGAAACAAAGATTGCTAGATGCTATTTACAAAAAAATTGATGAAAGCCCCAATGATGAATATTTGCAAAAGCAAATACTTTTATTAAATAGGGCACATATAAGTACAATTCACTCGTTCTGTTTAGATGTAATAAGAAACAATTTTTTCGAATTAGGAATACCAGCAAATTTTAGAGTAGCAGATACAGCAGAAATAGAAATAATGAAACAAGAAGTAATAGAAGAATTATTTGAACAAAAATATGAAGCAGAGGATAAAGAATTTCTAAATTTGCTAGAACTATATACCACCTACAAAGATGATGCACCATTAAAGCAAATAATCTTAAAATTCTTTGAATTCATAGGGTGTGTGCCATTTCCAGAAAAATGGTTAGACGAAAAAGTAGAAGAATTTAATGTTCAAGAAGAAGATTTTACAAAAACAACTTGGGGAAAAATAATATTTGAAAAAGTAAAAGAACTTTTAGATGATTGCTTAATAAATTTAGAGTCAGCAAAAAAGAAGGTAGAAAACAGTCAAGAATTAATACCATTTTTAGAAATGATTATGAAAGATATTGATGAAATATCAAATATAGATACAAAAACTTGGAATAGTCTTTACAAAGGAATTAACGAGAAAATATTTGACCCTTGGCCACGCAAAAGTAAATTAGAAGAAGACGAAAAAGAGTTAAAAGAGAAGGCAAAACTAAATAGAGATGAAGCAAAAAATATATTTGAAAAAGAAATAAAAACTATTGTAAATTGTACTTCTCAAGAAGCGATAGAAGATATAAAAGCAATGTATTCAGTTTTAAAAGCTATACAAAAATTAGTTTTGGAATTTTCAGAGGAATTTACAAAAAGAAAAAGAGAGAAAAACATTGTAGATTTTTCAGATATTGAACATTTTGCTTTGAAATTATTAGTAAATGAAGATGGAAGCAAAACAAAAATTGCAGAAAAATATAATTTCGAAGAAGTAGCAATAGATGAGTATCAAGATTCTAACTTAGTGCAAGAGCAGATTTTAAATAGTGTTTCAAATGGAAAAAATATATTTATGGTTGGTGATGTAAAACAAAGCATTTATAGGTTTAGACAAGCAAGACCAGATTTGTTTTTGCGAAAATATGAACAGTATAAAAAAGTCGAAGATGAAATAACAGAAGATACAAAAATTCAGCTTTATAATAATTTTAGAAGTAGGTCAAATGTACTAGATATCACAAATCAAATATTTGAAAGCATTATGAGCAAGAAACTAGGAGAAATGGATTATACAAAAGAAGAATACTTAAACTTTTCAGGCAAGTTTGACGAACCTAAAATTGATTGTACAGCAGAATTAAATATAATAGAAACGGAAAATCAAGAGGAAGATATCAACAAAAATGAGGACGAAGAAGTATTAGAAAAAACTATATTAGAAGCAAAGTTTGCAGTAAAGAAAATAAAAGAATTAGTAGAGCAAGGGTTTAAGTATAACGATATAGCAATACTACTAAGAACTACATCACAAGTAGCACCAATTTATGAAAAAGAGTTAACAGAACAGGGAATACCAGTATATTCTGATACAACAACAGAATACCTAGAAACAATAGAAATTGATACAATATTGTCATTATTAAAAATCATAGATAATTCACTTCAAGACATACCACTAGTTACAGTTTTAAGGTCGCCAATAGGTGGGTTTAACGAAAATGAATTAGTAGAAATAAGACTAAAGGAACAAAATGTACCATTTTACAAAGCATTAATAAAATCCGAAAATGAAAAAGCAAAAAAATTTTTACTACTTTTAGAAAAATTAAAACAAGCAGAAAAGGAGTTACCATTAGATGAACTTATATGGAAAGTATATTCTGAAACAGGATATTATCATTTTGTAAGACTTATGCCTAATGGAAAGTTAAGACAAGCTAATTTAAAGAAACTTTTTGAAAAAGCAAAAGACTACGAACAAATAAGTTTCAAAGGATTATTTAATTTTATAACATTTATAGAAAAGGTTGCAGATAATTCTAATTTACAAGATGCAAAAATTATTGGGGAAAATGATGAAGTCGTTAGAATAATGAGCATTCATAAAAGTAAAGGATTAGAATTTAAAGTAGTATTAGTTTGTGGAGTAGACAAAAAGTTTAATATGAAAGACCTAAATGAAAAAATCTCATTTGACCAAGAGTTAGGAATAGGCGTAAACTTGATAGGAAATGGAATGGAATATTCAACACTTAATAAAGAAGCCATAAAAATGAAGATGAAAAATGAAACCATTTCAGAGGAAATGAGAATTCTTTATGTAGCATTAACAAGAGCAAAGGAAAAGTTAATTTTAGTGGGAGCAGATAAAAATATACAAGATAGTTTACAAAAGAAAAGACAAGAACTCGAAAAATATGAAGCTAGCAATAAGGTAAATCCAAAGTTAGTGGGCAAATATATTAGATATCTCGATTGGATAGAACTTGTATATTTAAATAATCCTAAATTAAGTTTAAAATTAAATATTGTAGATAAAAATAGTCTTGATTTAAGCAACGAATTTGAAAAATATGAAAGTAATATAAATTTGGACAATAAAAAAGTTGACGATAAAAAATATCAAACAGTAGATGATTTATTAAATTGGGAGTATAAATGTAAATCAGCAGTTGAAGTTCCTAACAAAACGACTGTAACAGAACTAAAAGAAGAAAAAAAGTTACAACCTAAACAGACAATAACTGAAAACATAAAATCAAAAAGTTATTTCAAAGAAAATGATGATGGCGAAATAAAAGGCGCAGAACTAGGAACTTTGATACACTTAGTATTACAAAATATAGATGACAGGTATAATAATTTTGATGAACTACTTGAAAAATTAAAATTATCTCAAAAGGAAAAAGAGGCTTTAATAAAAAATAAAAGCATAATAGATAATTTTGTAAATTCATCTCTTTTTGAAGAATTAAAAGAAGCGAAAGAGTTACATAAAGAAACTGCTTTTTATATGAATATTCCATATAAAGACACAAATGAAAATGTGTTGGTACAAGGTATAATTGATTTATATTTTATTGATAAAGAAGGCAACATAATTCTTGTAGATTATAAAACAGATAAAAATGTTACAGAAGAAGACTTGATGGATAGGTATAGTTATCAATTAGAACTATACAAAACTGCGATTGAAAAATCACTAAATAAAAAAGTAAGCAGAGTATTAATTTACTCAACTAGTTTAAATAAAACTATTAGTATATAGTAAAGGCGGAAGGAGAGCAAAGCAAATATGAGAATAGATAAATTTTTAAAAGTTGCAAGAATTATAAAAAGAAGAACAGTTGCAAATGAAGCTGCAGACAATGGAAGAATATCTGTAAATGGAAAAGTTGTAAAACCTAGCTATGAAATTAAAATAGGAGATGAAGTAGAAATAAAGTTTGGAAACAATACTTCTAAATTTAGAATAACAGCAATTCCAAAAGGTCAGAATTGTAATGCAGTAGATGTAATTGAACTATTATAGTATCGTAAAAAGAGGTCCTTAAGCTATTGACTTAAAGACCTCTTTTAGTTTAGATTTTATGCGTCTGCTTATTATCAATTATTTTTCTTTGTTATTTGTTTTGTTGTTTGTGCATAAATTCATTAATCTTCTTGATTTTCTGTGATTCTTTCGTTCAATTGATTGTTTGTAGAGTTTTTTGCTTTATCATTGTCTTTCATACTTTCAGCTAAAGTTCCTAATCCTGCAAGAGCTCCGGTTGCTTCAAATGGAATGAACACTTTGTTAGCATCACCATTAGCAACATCTTTTAAAGTTTCTAAGGATTTCAACTGTACCAAAGTTTGATTTGGATTTGCTTTCATCATAGCACTATAGACCATTTTAACTTCATCGGCTTTTGCTTCAGCAACTTTTCTAATTGCATCTGCATCACCGGCTGCTTTTCTAATTTTAGCTTCTCTTTCAGCATCAGCTTGAAGTATTGTAGCTTCCTTTTCACCTTGTGCCTTGAGAACAGCAGCTTGTCTTTCACCTTCAGCTTGAAGTATAGCCGCTCTCTTATTTCTTTCAGCATTCATTTGCTTTTCCATAGCATCTCTAATATCAGGTGGAGGAGTAATATCTTGAACTTCAACTCTATCTATTGTACAACCCCATTTATCAACTGCTTCATCAAGTATACTTCTTAATTTATCATTAATTATATCTCTTGAACTAAATGTTGAATCTAAGTCCATTTTACCAACTAAATCTCTCATAGCAGTAACTGAAAGATATTCAATACCTTTCTTTAAACTTTGTATTTCATATACTGCTTTAGCTGGGTCAACGACTTTATAAAATACTACAGTATTGATAGTGATTGTAACATTATCTTTAGTAATAACCTCTTGAGGAGGTATATCTAAAGTTTGTTGTTTCAAACTTACAATACTACGAACATGATCAACAAATGGTATGATAATTGTTAATCCGGCATCAGCTATTTTGTGAAATTTACCAAGTCTTTCTATAATATAAACTTCCGATTGTCTAACAATTTTTACACTTAATAAAATGCAGACTACTAATAAAATGGCTAATATAATTAAAAACCACATAATAAACCTCCTAAATAAATCACTCTTAAAATATTATAACATAGAAAAAGCAAAAAATAAAGGGTTTTCCCCAATTTTTTAACTCATATTTTTTTGATATGTATATTGATAAATTAAAAAAGTACATATATAATATCTAAGAATAAAAAGGAGAGTTATGAAAAAAAATAAGATAGTAATTTATAGAATTATATTTGCAACATTATTAATATGCAATTTTGCAATAATATTTATGTTTTCAAGCCAAGATGGAGAAGATTCAACTTCAGTCAGTCAAGGCCTTATTTATAATTTTTTAAAAATATTTATGAGTAATCCGGTACAAATTAGTGAAACTATTTTATTAATAGAACCATTTATTAGAAAACTAGCACATTTTTCTATATATGCTTTAGCCGGAATTTGGATGATATCGTTTTTAAAAACTTATAATAATACAGAAAAAAAGAGAATAATAATAGGTTTAACAATAGGATTTTTATATGCATTATCTGATGAATTTCATCAAAGTTTTATAGGAGAAAGAAATGCCTCTATTTTTGATGTTTTAATAGATACACTGGGCTTTGCATTTGGCATGATATGTGTAATATTATTGATTAAATTAATGAGAAATAGAAAAACATTACATTAATGTTACAATAATATTAAATTATAGAAACAATTAAAAAAAATATTGATTATAAAAATTAAATGTAATAAAATAAAAAATGATTTAATAATAGAATTAGGAGGAATAAATTATGGCAACAATGAATCCATTGGAAAAAAAGGCTCGTTCATCTTTTATAAAAGGTATATTAATAGCAGGATTAATTGGCATTTTAGGAATGGGAGTTTTAGGATTTTTTATTTTTCAAATGAATGGAAAGGAAAAAGCAAGAATTGCAGCTCAAAAACAAGTACTTGTACTGAACAAAGATGTAAAGGGTGGAGACGAAGTAACAATAGGAGATTTGACAACAACACTTGCAAATGCTGAAGTCGCTACAACAGGTGCTTTAAGCATGAATGACTTTTTAAGCATGGTGTCTGATGAAGATGGAAATGAACTTGCCGTAAAAGTCGTTGCTAAAATTAGCATACCATCTAAAAGTATTATAACAACAGATATGCTTGTTTTAGAAGAAGAAAAAGTAACTGATGATTTAAGAGAGCAAGAATTTAATATGATTATATTACCTACTGATTTAGAGGATGGAGATACTATTGATATAAGATTTAGATTGCCTAGTGGAGAAAATTATATAGTTCTTCCTAAAAAGAGAGTAAGTACAGTAGATTTAGGTGGAACATTATCAGCACAAACAATTAAGTTAAATGTAAATGAAAGTGAAACTTTAATAATGAGCTCAGCAATAGTAGATGCATATCAAATAGCCGGAAGTTATTTATATGCAACAAAATATACTGATCCAGGACTTCAAGCAGTAGCAGCAACAACATATGTACCAACTTATGAAACTATACAATTAATTAGTACAAACCCAAATATTGTAACAGATGCTAAAGCAGCTTTAATTAATAGATATAATGAAACTTATGAAAACAACAGAAAAGGAGTATCTAATGCATTATCTGCAATTGATGACAGAACAAAACAAAGTTCAGTAGAATCTGGAACAAGTTCAGAAATAGCAACACAACAATCAGAAAGAAGAACATATCTAGAATCTATGTATGGATATAGTGATTAGTATTTAGAGAAAGGAAAGATAAAATTGGAACAAATAGGGTTCATTGGAGCTTACGATAAAAAAGATTTACTTTTAAATATAGGAAGCGTTTTGAATAATTTGGACAAAAAAGTATTGATAGTAGATTGTACTATGACTCAAAGACTAAGATATGTTGTTCCAAGAATTGAAAATGCTCAAGGAAACACATATATAAGTGAATATCAAAATATTGATGTGGCATTAGGATTTATGAATTTTAATGGAATTTCTCAATATTTAGGACAAGCAATAAACTATGATTATATCCTAATTGATACAGACAATATACAAACTATGAATTCATTTATGGTACCAAGGCTTGCAAAAAATTTCTTTGTAACATCTTATGATGAATATGAATTGCAAAGAGGACTAGAAATATTTAAACTTTTGCAAGGAACAATGGAAATATATAAGTTAATATATTCTACAAATATTACAAATCAAGAAGACGCATATTTAAATCATTTATTAGAACAATGTAATATAAAATGGAAAGAAGATAAGATTACTTTTGCAGATACAATTGATGATAGAAAGGCTACCTTAGAAAATCAGTTAACAAAACAAATAACATTAAGAAAATATTCTTCAACTTATAAAGATAGTTTAGAGTATCTAATATCGTTAATGGCAGGAGAGCAGATAGAACAGTCAAGTATAAGAAGAATAATAAGAAAAATGTAGAAAGGAAAACTATAATATGTCGATTATAACTTTCATAAATAAAGGCATAAAAGAAAATGGTCAGACACTTTCTGTCGCAGCGATTGCGTCTTTAATGGCAATAGAACATAATTATAGAATTTTGATAATATCTACAGATTTCAATGACAAAACAATGGAAGATTGTTTCTTCAATCAGAGTGGCAGTAAAGGTAATCTTAAGGGTTTAATAAATAAAAATTTAAACATGGATATTTCAAACGGACTGGAAGGTTTAGTAAGAATATTTGCAAGCAATAGAGCAGATCCACAAACAATTAAAAGCTATACCAAGCCAATTTTACAAGATAGATTAGATATTTTACAAGCACCAAAAACCTCTGATATTAAAGAATTTGTCAACTTATCAGTATATTTTTCACAAATAGCAGATGTAGCTAACTCAAGCTACGATTTAGTTTTAGTAGATTTATCAACACAAGTGCCAGATGAAAATCAAAGAAAAATAATGGATTTGTCAACACTTACAATAGTGGGACTAAATCAAACACAGAAGTCTATATTGGGTTTTGAAAAACTAAAAATTGAAGATGAAAGATATAGAAAAAAGAATGTTTTACTTTCTGTAGGCAAGTACAATCAAAATTCAAAATATACAGCTAAGAATATAGGTAGGTACTTAAAAGAAAAGAATGTACCAATAGTTATACCTTATAATATATTATTTGCAGACGCTTGTTCAGAAGGAAAAATAATTGATTATTTATTACAAATTCAAGGATTAACGGACAATGATAACAGAGATGGTTATTTCTATAATCAAATTAGAAATAGTATAGATAGAATAGAATACCTAAGACAAGCTGAGGAATATGGCTTAAACAAATAACAAATGAAAGGAGTTTACTTCAATGTTATTGAATATTTTAATTATCGTCGTAATAGTAATTATAGCATTTTTATTAATCTACAGAAGCATAAAAAAGAAACAAAATACTGAAACTGAAGAAGAAGTGGTTGTAGATGATAAAACTTATACACTAGATATGATGATGAATTTTATAAAGAAGAGACTTGATGAAATAACCAAAGTAAACCTTTATGATTTAGGTCTTTCAGAAGAAGAATTAAGAAGAAGAAAGGCTAAAAAATATGAGTTGAAAAAAGCATTGAAAGGTTGCACATATGGTGATGTTAATGATAAAAAATATGTTAAGGAATTAATATATGATATTCTTGTAAAAGAATATGGTGTAGATGAAACCAATGTATCAAAAGCAATACCTTTTGATGTACCATCACTATTAACCCCACAAGATAAGTTCGATATTATAATATTCATGTATAAAAAAGACTTTGGATATGAAGCTTTAACACAATTAATAAAAAAATATAACTTAGCAGAACTTAAGTATACAGCAGGAGATTCAAAACCTTCTTATGTTATAACACCAGAGGAAATAAGTGATATATACGAAAAAGAGAACTTTAATTTAACATTTGATGATAAGGTTATGGTAATAGTCCAAAGAATTTACCAAAGATATAAAGGATATAGTTCAATAGATGAAGTAAGAGATATGAACATAGATGGTGTATCGGGTGGTGTATCTGGACTTCCAGAAAGTTTCTTAAGCCAAGTTGCACAAACTGATAGTAATTATCTAAATCAAGTTATGGACCATAAAGTTCCTCGTGCTTGTGATAGTATATGGATATTCTTCCAAGGTAAATCAATCAGACTAGCATTCCTATCATTTGGTACAGAAGCAGAATTAAAAAGAGTATGTCAAAACATATATAAATACAATAACCCAGGACAACTTTCAGATACAAATGGTTATAAAATCAATGAAATGAAAGACGGTTCTCGTGTCGTTGTTGTAAGACCAAGCTTCTCAGAAACATGGGCATTCTTCGTAAGAAAGTTCGATGTAAAGAGAGCAACACTAGAGCAATTAGTAACACTTCCAGGAAAAGAAGATGCAATAGAATTATTAAAATACCTAGTAAAAGGTGCAAGAATTATAGCACTAACAGGTGAGCAGGGTTCTGGTAAAACAACTATGCTTATGGGAATGATAGAAAACATATATGAAACAATGAACATTCGTGTTCAGGAAACTGCGTTTGAGCTTCACTTAAGAAAAATATA
>CANQXO010000021.1 GCA_947627825.1 uncultured Clostridia bacterium | reverse complement strand
ATCAAAAGCAAATAACAAGACAAGTATTAAGGTAGAAGGAAAATAAAATGATTAGTTTTGTAATTCCTGCATATAATGCAGAAAATACCATAGAAAAAGCAGTAAAATCCATTTTAAATCAAAAAAATTCTAGTTTGCAATATGAAATAATTATCGTAAATGATGGCTCAAAAGACAATACTAAAATTAAGGTGCAAGAACTTATAAAAAGTAATGATAATATTTATTTGTATGAAGAAGAAAATTTGGGAGTTTCACAAGCTAGAAATTTAGGTGTAAGTAAAGCAAACGGAGACTATATAATTTTTGTAGATAGTGATGATTATATAAGTGAAAATTTGCTCCATGATATTGAAACATACATAAATCAAAAAGTTGATTTAATAAAATGGAATTTAATTATAGCTGATGAAGATGGAAAAGAAATATCAAAAGAAGTTTGTTATCCATTCCAAGAAACGACTGGAATAGAAGGGTTTAATGAATTATATGGAAAAGATAAATTAATTGCATCGCTATGTAATTATGCGATAAAAAAAGAACTACTTCCATTATTTCCAGCAAATAGATATCATGAAGACTTTAGAATAATGCCACTTGTTATATTAAAAGCACCAAAAATGGTGTCTTTAGATAAAAATGAATATTACTATGTGATGTCAAAAAACAGTATAATGAGGAACGACGATTTACAAAAGCAAAGAAAAAAATTAGAAGATATGTTAATTAACTTTGATGAATTTCTTGAAGAAGCTAAAAAACTTAATTTAGACAAATTTACTCATGAAAACTTGAAAATTTATGTGACAAATTCAATGTTTGCTGTAATAAAAGATTTAGAAGGAGAAAATAAAAGTTACTACATTCAAGAACTAAAGAAAAGAAAAATTGCAAAATATATAAAAATGCGAAATTGTAAGCAAATAGTAAAACGAATTTTACTAGAAATAAAAGGTTTTTAAAGAAAAGATAGTTTAATGAAAATTAAACTATTTTTTTTGAAATATATTGCCAAAGAAAATCATATAGTTTATAATAACAGTAAATTCGAAGAATATAACTATATTCTCGTTACCCACTTAAAAAAGAGGTAGTATTATGAAAAAATTTTTATCAAATTACAAATCAACGATAATTCTTCTAGTTGCTATTATCGTTGGTGCAATTGTAGGAATTATATTCCAAGAAAAAGCAACTGTTTTACAACCACTAGGAGACATTTTTGTTAATTTACTTCTAGTTGTCATCGTACCACTTATCTTCTTAAACATTACCACCGCAATAGCCAAAATGCAAAGTCCAAAGAGATTTGGAAAAATAATAGTTACAATAATAGTTGTATTTGTTGTAACATCATTAATTGCTCTAATTATAGGCTTTGTATCAACCTCATTTACTAAATTAGTAGATACTGATGACGGTGAAGCTATTAGAGAGGCTTTAGAAGAAGAAACACAAAGTTCTGAAGAAACTGAAGAAGAACTTAATATTGCTCAAAGAACAGTACAATTACTTACAGTAAACGATTTTCAAAAATTACTTTCAAAAGATAATATAATAGCAATTTTAGTATTTTCAATAATATGTGGAATTGCTACTAGAATGTCTGGAGAAAAGGGAAAAGCATTTTTAGAATTTCTTAATTCTGCAAATGATGTAGTACAAAATTTTATAAAAATATTAATGTATTATGCACCAATAGGACTAGGATGTTATTTTGCAGCATTAGTTGGTAGTTTTGGAGCATCAATAGCATTAGGATATTTAAAAACATTTGTAATTTACACAGTAGTAGCATTTTTATTCTACTTTATAGTATATACATTTTATGCTTTCCTTGCTGGAGGCAAAAATGGAATATCACTATTCTGGAAAAATGCAGTTCCAGCAACGATTACATCACTAGCGACTTGCTCAAGCGCAGCATCAATACCAGTAAATATTGAAAGTGCTAAAAAAATAGGTGTACCAAGTGATATTGCTGAAACAACTATTCCAATGGGAACAAGCTTTCATAAAGATGGCTCTGTAATAGGCTCAGTATTTAAGATAATGTTTTTAGTTTGCTTATTTGGCATGAACTTAAACACTCCGGGTGCAATAATGCAAGTTTTAGGAGTAGCCCTTTTAGCAAACCTATTAATAACAGGAGTACCAATTGGTGGAGGTACAATTTCTGAAATGTTAATAATAACAATGATGGGCTTCCCAGCTCAAGCACTACCAATACTTACAATTATAGCAACAATTATAGACCCACCAGCTACAATGCTTAATGTTGTTGGAGATACAGTATCTTCAATGATGGTAACAAGAGTAGTTGACGGAAAAGATTGGATAAACAAAAAAGAAGAATAATAATTTTGAAAGGTAAGGAAAATGCAAGAAATTAGGCTTTTATATTTATACCCTGATATAATGGAATTATATGGAGACTTTGGTAATATTCAAATTCTAAAATATAGATGTGAACAAAGAGGAATTAAGCTAATCATTGATGAGTATTCAATAAATGACGAAGCTCCGGACTTCAAAAGCTATGATATAGTTTTTGCGGGAGGAGGAGCAGATAATGAGCAAAGTATATTATCAGATGATTTAATGAGGCATAAAAAAGCTATTAAAGAAGCAGTAGAAGAAGGAACATTCTTTTTACTTATTTGTGGAGCATATCAATTGTTTGGCAAATATTATAAAGGAGTAGAAGGAAATATAATTCCAGGACTAGAAGTATTTGACTATTACACAGAAGCACAACCTGATAGAAAAAAGAGGTGCATTGGTAACATAGTAACAAAAGCCATAATAGATGGTGAAGAAACTGAAGTAATAGGATTTGAAAATCATGGAGGGCAAACATTTAATATTGATACTCCATTTGGAAAAGTTATAACAGGAAACGGAAATAAATTTGCTGATAAGGAAGAAGGCTTTTTTAGAAAAAATGTAATTGCTACATATTTGCATGGACCATTACTTTCAAAAAATCCAAAAATTGCGGATTATATAATTAAGTATTGTTTAGAACGAAAATCTGGTAATAAAACTGAATTGGAAAAACTTAACGATACATTTGAAGAAAAATGCAGAGAGCAATTATTAAATAAATTTGTAAAATAATTTAAAATGAAGTAAGACAAAAACAGCTTACTTCATTTTAATATTTATTTTTATAAAAATAAATATTAAATGATACAAATAGTAATAATAATGAATAGAATGAAAAGTTATAAAAATTGACATAATTTAGAATAAAACTTCACAAGTTGATAAATTTATGTTATAATAATACTGTATAAGATAAAAGAAAGGTGAAAAATTTATGAAGAAGATACCTGAAAATATAAATAATATCATAAATGAGTTTATATTAGGTGTAAACGAAATATTAGGAAATAGAGTAAAAAAAATAGTTCTTTATGGCTCATATGCAAGAGGAACTTTTAACAAAAATTCTGATAT
This sequence comes from uncultured Clostridia bacterium, assembly GCA_947627825.1. Next base: position 13,657 of record CANQXO010000021.1, on the reverse strand, counting down.
AGATATTATGATATTAACAGACTTAACAGATAATGAAATAGTAAAATATCGTAAAAAAATATGGGATTATGCTTATGATATTGAAAGTAAAAATAATTTTGAAATTGATATTTCTCCTTTATTAAAGAATATAGATAAATTCAATTACTGGTTGGAAGCTTTACCATTTTATATGAATGTTCAAAAGGAAGGAGTAGTATTAAGTGAGTTCTAAAATATCAAAAAATTTAGCTAAACATAGATTAGAGCAAGCAAAAGAAGATTTAGAGGCAAGTGAAATATTATATGAATCAAAACTGTATAAGTCATCAAACAATAGAGCTTACTATGCAATTTTTCATGCAATAAGAAGTGTATTATCACTTGAACCAATAGACTTCAAAAGACATAGATCAGTAATAGCGTATTTTAATCAACATTACATAAGTACTGAAATATTTCCTAAAAAAATGGGTAAAAAAATTGTAGAAGCTAGTAAGACAAGAGAAGATTCAGATTATGATGATGAATTTATAGTAAAAGCAAAAGACACTAAAGAACAAATAAAAACAGCAAAGGAATTAATAAAATTAGTAGAAAAATATATTGATAAAGAATAAAAAATAATTTAAAAAAGATAATTAAAAAGTAAAACACTTTTTAGTTATCTTTTTTAGTTTTATAAAATCATAACTTTTAGCAAACTTAATATAATTAAATAAATAAAATAAAAGGGGAATGAGTTTATGGGATTAAATGGATTTAACTTTGATTGTTTTAGAAAATGGTGTATGAATAGGGCTATTAACTTAATAGTTGTAGTAGCCTTTTTAATATTTGTAGTAATGATTATTTTTGCGGCAAGCATTGGTAGCAACAGTCCTTCAATTATAGTAACTAGTGGTACAGTATTGAGTACGAAAAAAATAGGCTGGGGCATAAAAAGGGGAGATAATCATGAGCAACCAAACCTAGGAGCCGAAAACAAAAAAATAATTGATGAATTTGATGGATATGCCATGGGAAATAAAGATAAACCATATATATATTTAACTTTTGATGTTGGATATGAAGGTGGCTATACATCTAAAATATTGGATGTTTTAAAACAGAATAATGTAAAAGCTTTATTTTTTATAACAGGGCAATTTTTAAAAACAAGTGAAGCGATAGTCCAAAGAATGATTGAAGATGGTCATGTAGTGCGGAAACCATACTTCAAAACACTACTCTATGCCAGATATAAGTGAGGAAAAGATAAGAGAAGATGTAATGACACTTCACAAGGAAATGTTTGAAAAATTTAATTATGAAATGAAATACATAAGACCACCTAAAGGAGAGTACAGTGAAAAAACAATTGCCTTTACAAATACTCTAGGCTATAAAACGGTTATGTGGTCATTTGCTTATGATGATTGGGATAACAATAAACAAGGCAGAGAAGAATATGGAAAGAAAAAGATTTTAGACAATCTTCATAACGGTGAAATTATGCTTTTGCATGCAACTTCAAAAGATAACTGTAACATATTAGATGAAGTAATTAAGGAAGCTATTAAGCAAGGATATGAATTTAAATCAATAGATGAATTTGAAAGATAAGATAAAGTTAAAATAAATCTAATCCGAAGAATTAGGCATAAAAATAACATTTAAATTAAATAGTTAAAAAAGTTAAGAAAGGAAAATTTAATGAGTAAAATTGACAAACTTTTTGGAGTTCCAGAAGAAGTCTATGGCGATACACCAAAGGTTACAATAGTGGGCTTCAACAAAATGCTAATTGAAAATTATAAATGTATTCTAGAGTATCAAGATTTTTTTATTAGAATAAAAGTGGCAACCGGTTTAATTAATATCAATGGATTTAATTTGTTAATGAATGAAATGACAGAAGACGACTTGATTATAACTGGAATGATTGAGAGCGTTGATTTTGAAAAAAATGAATTAAAATAAAGGAGTAAAAATGTGGTTTAAAATTTTATCCAATTACATTAAAGGATTTGTAAAAATAGAAGTAGAGGGATATTACATTGAGCGATTTATAAATACTTGCATGAAAAACGGAATATTTTTATGGGGAATTACAAGAAAAAAGGGAAGTATAGTTCAAGCCAAAATTGCTGTAAGTGATTTTAAAGAAGCGGTAAAAATATCTAAAGACCAAAGTTGCATTATAAAAATAAAAGCTAAAAGAGGAGTGCCATTTTTAATAAAAAGATATAAAAATAGGAAAATATTTTTTGCCTTACTTATATTATTAATTATCGTTATATTTTCATTGTCTCGTTTTGTATGGAATATATCTGTCACTGGAGCAGAAAAAATTGATAGTCAAAAAATAATAGAATTAGCCAATAAAAATGGCTTAAAAATAGGAACTCTTAAAAGTAAAGTTGATAAAGAAGATATTGTAAATAAAATTAGACTGGAAGAAGAAAATTTGGCATGGATTGGAATTGACATAAAAGGAACAAATGCAATTATAAAAGTTGTGGAAGCTAAAGAAAAACCGGATATAATTGATGAAAATAGTTTTTGTAATATAGTTGCAAGTAAAGACGGAGAGATAACAAATATAAGTGCTCAAAATGGCACAGTTATAGCCCAAAAAGGAGATTTAGTAAAAAAGGGAGATATATTAATTGCAGGATACATGGAAGGCAAGTATACTGGAAGATATTATGTAAATAGCAATGGCGAAGTTAAAGCGAAAATTGTATATGCACAAAATGAAAAAATTTACAAAAAAGAAACGAAAAAGCAAGAAACAGGGAACATAAATAAAAAATACGCAATAAAATTTAATAATTTTAAAATAAATTTTTATAAAAAGCTTTCAAAATTTGAAAAATATGATACAATAGTTTCAAGTAAAAAATTACAATTATTTTTTAATTTTTATTTACCAATTGAGTTCATAAAATACACCAATTATGAGACGCAAGAAATAGATGTAGAGCATAATGAGGAGGAGGCAAAAGAAATTGGGAAAAGCAGAGCAGAAGAAAAACTTAATTCGTTAATTAATGGTGAAATAATAGAAAAACAAATAGAAGTTAAAGAATATGATAGATATTTCATCGTAGAAGTTATTTACACAGTAATTGAAGATATAGGCACTAAGGAAAAAATCGAGTTTTGAAAGGATGGTTTTTATGGGAGCAGAAGAAAAAAGTATAAAAATTTATGATACTAGACAAAACTTTTTTGCAAAAATTGGTAGTACAGTAAGCAGAATTTTAACCCCAACTAAAGTAGGGTTTAATAATCTACTAATTAACATAAAAAGAAATTCGGCTATAAAATACTATAAAAACATGCTTAATTGTAAGGAAGAAAAAAGAGAAGCAATAGAAAAGAAGTTTGAAGATTATTATTCATTATATCTAGAAGCTATAGACCAATTATTAGTTGAAACAATTTATAAAAAAGTAACACTTGATACAGCTTCTGATTTTGAAAAAGATGCATTATCTAAGTATTACAATGTAATACATTTAAAAGAGACTGACGAAACCGAATACAAATACAAAAAGCAACAATATTTACTTAACTTAGATTACAACAGTATAAAAGAATCAAACAAAACAAAACAAATTGAAGAATATTCAAAACTTTATCTTTATGAAATGGAGCAGTTATACAAAGGCTTATTAAAGCACTATTCAATAAAATTGCCTGAACAAAGAACACCAGCAGATAAAGAAAATATGTATAACAAAATATTCGATACTCTTGAGGAGTATGTAAATGACATAGTTCCACTAAAAGAAATTGAAGATGACGAATTAATAAAAGAATGTAGCTTATTTGAAACTTATGAAGTAGGAAAGTTAGACCAAGTAGACATGCTTGATAAAAGAATGATTTTACTAGGAATAAGCAGAAAATTATTTGTTCATAGTTTACCACTTATGGTAGCAAGAAAAAGAGAAAACGCATATCAGTTATTACTAAGATTAATTGATGAATATAATAAAAAATTACTATCAGTAAAAATATATTGGAACAACAATGAAGATAAAGCAAATTATAATATTTTTGCAAATAAGTGCAAAGAGTTAGAAAAAATAAGAGAAAGCAAAGGAGCACACGAATACGACATAAGAAAACAAATTTTATACATCAGAGAAGATATGAGATTTCTTACAAAATACAATGATAAATATTATAGAATTATGAAGTTTTATAAGGGCAGATTAGTTAAACTAGGTGATATGAAGCAAATCAAGTCTTTTAAAACAGGTAATTACAAAGTAGTAAAAGGATTGAAAAGGGAAATATTAAATGAAACAGCATGTTGAAATTATTTATGATGATGTAAATAAAAACGAAGATTATGAAAAAGTTATAAATCGTGTTATTGAAGAATGTTTTAAAAATGAAAATATGGAAAAGTTAAAGTTATACATTAGTATAACTTTAACTTGCCCAAAAAACATAAAAGAATTAAATAGCAAATTTAGAAATATAGATAAAGAAACTGATGTGCTATCTTTCCCAATGTTTGAAAAAGATGAAATTGATGATATGTTGAAAAATGGATGTATTACAGAAGAAGTTTTAGGAGACATTGTAATTTCAATTGATAGAGTAAAAAAACAAGCGGTAGAGTATGGACACAGTTTTGAAAGAGAATTAGCATATATGTGTGTGCATGGATTTTATCACTTACTAGGATATGACCATATAAAAGAAGAAGATAAAAATGATATGAGAGCAAAAGAAGATGAAATTCTAAATAAGTTAAATATAAGGAGAAATTAATGAAAAGGGAAGTCGTAGGCAAAGATACAAGGCTCTACAATAAAAATTTTTTACAATCAGTAAGTAATGCAGTAAATGGAATCATATATTGTGCAACAACTCAAACTAATATTACGAAACAGCTTATATTAGGAACAATTGTCATGATATTAAGTTTGTTCTATAATTTCACAACCGCAGAATTTTTATGCTTAACATTTGCAGTATTTTTTGTAATTTTTGCAGAATTAGTAAACACAGCAATAGAAACATTAGTAGACCTTTATGTAGATGTTTACCACCCAAAAGCAAAAATAGCAAAAGATGTAGCTGCTGGCGCAGTAGTGCTAACAGCAATTAATGCAATAATTGTAGCATATTTTTTGTTTTTTAGAGAAACAGAACTTACTATAATGACAGATAATATATTTAATCAAATTGTTACATCACCAAGAAACTTAGCATTTGTTGCAATTATTCTTACAGTAATAGCAATTTTAGCAGTAAAAAGCGCATTCAAAAAAAGAGATTTAGCAAGAGGAGTAAAAGAAGATACATTTTTACCAAGTGGCCAATCTGCTTTAGCCTTTGCACTTTTAACTTCAATATGGATTAATTCAAGAAACATAATAGTATTTTGTTTAGCTTTGAGTTTATCTATAATGGTCGTAGGAAATAGAGCAACAGATAATAAGACATTTGGAGAGATACTTTTTGGTGCTTTTATGGGAGTATTAATTGTAGTACTAGTTTATGGATTAACAATTTTTAAAATGTAAAGTCATTAGATGTATAGAATAGTTTTAGAAAGGTAAAATATTATGAGAAACAATAGAAATCCAAAAAAGGTTAGAAAAATATCAATTATATTAGTAGCAATATTATTAGTAATAGCAATTGCAGTAGCAGGAGTTTATGCATACCAAGTCTTTTTTAAAAAGGCTGAAGTACCAGCAAATACAAATAGTACTGAAGAAGAAAAACCAATCGTTGTAGAGAAAAAATTAGAAACTTTTGTAGGAGAAGATAGACCAATTGCAGTAATGATAGATAACAATGTAAACGCACTTCCTCATGCAGGAATAAAAGACGCTTATGCAGTTTATGAAATAATTGTAGAAGGCGGAGAATCTAGATTAATGATATTACTTAAAGGAAAAGATTTGCCAAAGGTTGGACCAATTAGAAGTGCAAGACATTATTTCTTAGACTATGCTTTAGAGCATGATGCAATATATGTTCATTATGGCTGGAGCCCACAAGCTGAATCAGATATAAAAACTCTAGGAGTTAATAACATAAATGGTATAACTCAATCTAGCAAAGAATTTTGGAGAGTAAAAGATAAAAAAGCACCACATAATGCAGTTACATCAACAGCAAATATTTTACAAATTGCTGAAAATAAAAAGTATAGAACTACATCAGATAAAAAGAGTGTATTCAATTACACAGTAGATGAAGTAAACTTAGAAGATGGACAAAAGGCAGATACAATAACAATTCCTTACTCAACTTCAAACTCAGTTAAATGGGAGTATGATAGCGAAGCAAAAAATTATGTTAGATATACAAGAGGCAGAAAAGAAGTGGAATGGGATACAGGAGAAGATGCAAGATTTAAAAATATAATAATAGAATTTATTGCAAATAGTAGACTAAATGATGGAGAAAATAAAGACAGGCAAACGATGACTACAATAGGTGCAAAAGATGGATATTATATTACAAATGGTAGGGCTATAAAAATACAATGCACAAAAACAACAAGAAGCGGACAAACACTTTATACTGATTTAGAAGGAAATGAAATTAAGGTAAATGATGGCTCAACATTTGTTCAAATAGTTCCTGTAAATGCAAATGTTAAAATTGAAGGAAATGAAGTAGTTGAAGATGTAGGAAATACTGTAGCAGAATAAAATCAAAAAATAAAATAAGGAGCAAAATGGAAGAATTCAAATCAGGATTTGTAACAGTAATAGGAAGAACTAATGTAGGAAAATCAAGCATAATAAATGCACTAGTTGGAGAAAAAGTTTCAGCCATTACAAATAAGCCCCAAACTACAAGAAAAGTTGTAAAAGGAATAATAAATAGAGAAAATTCACAAATAATAATAGTAGATACACCGGGGCTCCATAAACCTAAATCAAAATTAGGAAATGTAATGATTGAATCAGCTTTTTCTTCAATACCAGATGTAGATGTAGTTCTTTTCGTTATTGATGCAAGTGATTCAAGAAAAGACGAAAACACAATTGAAAAAATAAGAGAAAGTAAAAAGCCTACAATATTAATTATAAATAAAATAGACTTGATTGATGGTGTTAAACTTGCGAAAATTATTGAAGAATATAAAAATCTTCATGATTTTAAAGCAATTGTGCCAGTTTCAGTGAAACAAAAAAAGAATTTAGAAGAATTGTTAGTTGAAATAGAAAGAAACTTAAAAGTTGGCCCTGCATATTATTCTATAGAAGAATATACAGACCAGTCACTAAGAGATATAGTCCAAGAAACTATTAGAGAAAAAGCTCTTAAATTATTACAAGATGAAGTTCCTCATGGAATTTTTGTAGAAAATACAAAGCTAAAAACAAGAAAAACGAAAAATGGTGAAAAAATTTTTGATATAGAAGCTACAATTTTTTGTTTAAGAGAATCACATAAGGGCATAATAATAGGAAAGCAAGGACAAATGCTAAAGAAAATAGGAAGCTTTGCTAGACAAGATTTAGAAAAAATGCTAGAAAATAAAGTAAATTTAAAATTATGGGTAAAAGTAAAAGAAGATTGGATAAATCTTGATAATTTTGTAAATAAATTCAAAATGAAAGATTGACAAAAAGCAAGACTGAAGAATAGGAGAGACTTATGTTAAAACAAATTGCGTGGAATACTTTTAAAAATACTGGAAATATCAATACTTTTATGGAATTAATAGAAGTAGATAAAGCAATTGAAAATGCCAATGAAAAGAATCAAGAAAAAAATCAAATGAACTTAGGAACTATATTAAAAAGTAATGATGAAATAAAACTTGTTTAAAACATAAAAAGTAGGAAAGTAAAATGGGAGTTATAAAAACAAAAGGAATTATTTTGGCCCAAAACAATATGGGTGATAATGATAAAATGGTAACTCTACTTACCCCAGACTTAGGAAAAATTGGGTGTGCAGCAAAAGGTGCTAGAAGACCTAAAAGTGCACTAATGGCTGGAACGCAATTCCTATGCTTTGGGGAATTTTTAATATATAAAGGAGTAAGTAGTTATTCAATTAATTCATGCGAACCAATTGAAATTTTTTACAATATAAGATTAGATGTAGAAAAGCTAAAATATGCTGTAATGGTCGCGAAGCTAGTAAATGATGTAACAGATGAAAATCAAAATACATATAGAATTTTGCAATTAACACTTAATACTATTTATATGATTTCAGAATCAGATAAAGATTTAGAATTAATATTATCAATTTTTAAATTAAGATTATTAAGTATTATTGGATTTAGACCAATTGTTGAAAAGTGTGCAAATTGTGGAAAACAAGAAGAGCTTGTATATTTTAGTATGAAAAATAATGGCTTAGAATGTAAAGCCTGTGGAAAAGTAGATAAAGGAGCAATAACATTATCAAGTTCAACAGTAAAAGCAATCAAATACATTATATGGGCAGAACCTAAAAAAATATTCTCATTTGAATTATCAGATGAAAATAAACAAGAACTAAAAGTTTTGACAAAACTCTATTTAAATAAATGCTTAGAAAAAGAGTATGAATAAGCAAATGTCGAAATTTGTAGAATTGTGTCGAACGATTTTACTTGACATAACAAAATTTACCAATTATAATAAGAGTGGAATTAAAAATTCTATTCTTATTTTTTTATTGAAAAATATTAATAAATCAATATTTTTATTAAATCGAATTTTTTCAAATAAGATTTTAGCCTAAAAACAAATCCCTAAAAATCAAAAGATAACAAAAAAAAGAGAATCGAAAGATAACGAAAAAAGAAAAATCAAAAGATAATAAAAAATCAATAAATAATAGAAAGAATCAAAGGAAAACTCAAAAAGAAAATTAGAATATAGTAAAACATAAATAAAAAATATTTATGAGAAAAGGAGTATTATGGACAAAATTAAATTTTTTAAGAAAGGGTTAATTGCATTAAGTGCAATTATTCCGTTGTTATCTATTTATGGTAGTAATTTAAAAAGTATTGCCGCAACAGATTGTACAAAAGTAGATGAATCAAATGTAAAATTTGTAAATGCAACATTTGTTGACATTGATGCAGAACAATACAATGCTCAACTTAGAGGAATTTCACAAAATGATTATTATAATATGCTATATGATGAAAGAGCAGAATATGATGAAAAAGGACTATACTTTGGAATGACTGAAGATAGGGTCGCAGGAGGTTTACAAAATGGATATACAGGACCACATAGGTATTTACAAGCAAATGGTGTATTACAAGGATTAGTAGAAAACAAGTTAGTAAATGGAAATTTAAAAGTAGTTGATAAATATAAAAATGGAACTTCACTATTTCCTAATATTTCGGCACCTAATAGTGTGTACACAAAGGTTTTAAACAATTACAAAATGCCATTTTTAAAGCAAGAAAATGGATATTATAGTTTTAATAGTGACGAATATCATTTAAAACTAGATGAAAATAATAAAAAATTTGAATTACATAAAGGAGCAAGAGGAGGATTTTATCCATTCAACAAATGTGAAGATGACACTTCAGTAGATGCCAACAAAGACTTATTCTTTACAGTAAAAATGGAAATACCATTCTATATGACAACAGATGGAAAAGTTAAAAATTCATTGACTGGCGAATATGAAGATATGGTATTTAATTTCTCAGGAGACGATGATGTATGGGTATTTATTGATGATACACTAGTTCTAGATTTAGGAGGACTTCATATAAAGCAAACTGGTAATATTAATTTTGCAAAAAATGAAGTTTACTATTCAACAGTATATAACGAAAGAATGTTTACTGACGACTATTTTGTATATCTAAAAGCCTTTCCAGAAGGAAAGCTAGCACAAGGAGAACATACATTAAAGTTATTTTACATGGAAAGAGCAGGAGGAATTTCAAATTTATTTGCTACATTTAATCTTCAAAGTTCAGGCGTTGAAACAAGGTATGTTGAAAAATATTCAGGAAAAGAATTAGACAAAACACTTAAAACAGGAGCAGTAGGAGATGTTATAGAACTAGAAGAAAAACAATTTGAAGACAAGGTATTATGCGAAAGACCATCAGTAACTCAAGCAACTTTACAAGAAGATCTTCAAACATTTTATTTTTACTATAAAAACAAATATAATTTAACTACTGATTATTTAGACTTTTATGATAAAAGTAAAATAGCACCATCAAACAATGCAAAGGTGGTAGAAGATGAAAAATATACAACCGAAAATAAAGAAATTAACGACTATACTTTAGTGGAGGTGCCAAGCAATGCAACAGGCATCATGCCACATGAAGATGTATCTGTAAAATATTATTATAAGTATAACAAAGCAAAAGTTACTGTAAAATATGTTGATAAAACAACAAATCAAGTTATGGATCAAGAAACCCTAACAGGCACAGAAGGTGAAAAAGTAGTTTCAGAAGAAAAATCCTTTGATGACTATGTTTTAGTAGAAAAACCAGCAGACACAACATTTTCCAAAAAAGACCAAGAAATTACATATTACTATAAGCATAAAGGAAAGATAACTGTAAACTACATTGATAAGGCAAATAATTCAATTTTAAATAAAGAAGAATTAAAAGGAATAGAAGGAGACGAAGTAGAGTCAATTCAAAAAAGTTTTGATAATTACATATTTTTCAGCGGACCAGAAAGCAATAAACATACAATTACAAGAGAAGAACAAACAGTAAATTATTATTACATTCATCAAAGTAAAATAATAGTTAATTACATTGATAGAGATACTAATGAATCACTTGACAGAATAGAAGATACGGTAACAGAAGGAACAGTATACACAACTCAAGAAAAAGAATTTAAATACTATAAACTAGTGGAAAAACCTAAATCACCAAAAGTATTAATTGGAAAAAAAGACATTGAAATTAATTACTACTATCAAAAACTAAAATTTAATTTGAAAGTAGAAATGAATTTAAAGCAAGCTTCAATAAATGGAAACTATCACGAATTAAAAAATAAAATTGGAAAAGTAGAAGTAAATTTAGACGAAGCAAATGCAAACTCAACAAGTAAAATTCATTACATAATTAAAGTTACAAATGACCAAGAAAGAGAAGGTAATGGCGTTTTAGTGGATTACTTACCAAGCGGATATATGGCTTTACAAGATGACAATCCATTATGGACAATCGCATCAGATAGAGCATATATAAACATAGATAACATAAATCCAAATGAAACACTTGAATTTGAATTAATATTAACTAAAAAAGAAGGAATAGAACTTTGCCAAACAATTAATAACAAAGTAGAAGTAAAATCAATAGACATTGAAGAAACTAACCTAGAAGATAATGCTGATAAAAATGATGTAGTAATTATGCCAAGAACAGGAAAGAAAGGCATTGCTATTATAGTAGGATGTTTAGTAACAATGCTATCTGTAATTGCAATAAAAATAAGAAAAATATTAAAAAAATAATTTATAAATAAAAAAGTTAAATACAATAATTAAAATTAGGGTTAAATTAAATAACGCAATCTATAAGTTATAAATTTGCAAGTTATAAACTCATAAAACTTGAAACTTAAGTAAAAATCTATTATAATATAAAAAAATAAGAAGTAAAATGTAGTGTGATATAACTTTTTATAAAGTTAATCACACTATGAATTAGGGAGAAAGCTTATGTATTTAATTGTAGGATTAGGAAATCCAGAACCAGAGTACAGTAAAACAAGACACAATATGGGATTTGATACTGTAAATAAATTAGCAGAAAAGTATAATATAAAATTTGACAAAAAAGAATTTGATGGTATTTATGGAAGCGGAACTATTGAAGATAAAAAAGTTATCCTTTTAAAACCTCAAACCTACATGAATGAAAGTGGAAAGTCAATAATTAAAATAAAAAACTTTTATAAAATTGAAGATGAAAACACTATTATAGTTTATGACGATATAGATTTGGAAGTTGGAACTGTAAAAATAAGAAAAGAAGGTGGAGCAGGAACACATAATGGAATGAAATCAGTAATAGAGAATTTAGCAACCACCAAATTCCCAAGAGTAAGAATTGGAACTGGAAAGCCAGAATTCAAAGAATTACTTATATCTTATGTAATTCAAAAAATGACTGATGAAGAATATAAAAATCTTGCTCCATCAATTGATAAAGCTGAAATAGCAGTCGAGGAAATTTTAAAAGATGGAATTGACAATGCAATGAACAAAATAAATTAAATAAAAAGGAAGTTTATGATTAAAACTAAAATAGAAATAAAAAAAGATAATGAAAAATTAGAAATATTTGTATACCAAGAAAATGAATTAGTAGAATCGTATGTTGAAGAAACAAATAAAAAAAGGCTAGAAGGAAACATTTACTTAGGTATTGTTAAAGATGTCATAAAAGGAATGCAATCTGCTTTTATAGATATTGGAGAAGAAAGAAATGCACTTATCCACATAAAAGATATTTTGCCAAAACAAAGCAACATTACAGGAAATGTAAATATTAATATTCATAATTATAAAATAGAAGATTATATAAAACAAGGAGATAAAATTTTAGTACAAATAAAAAGAGACTGCGACGATCAAAAAGGTTCAAAAGTGACAAAAGATATTAAGCTTACAGGAAACTATATTGTACTTATGCCAAACGCTGATTTTATTACTGTATCAAGCAAAATAGAAGACAAAAAAGAAAAGGAAAGATTAATAAAACTAGTAGAAAATAATCTTCCAAAAGGTTTTGGTGCAATAATAAGAACTTCATCAGAAACTGTAACAGAAAAGCAAATAAAACAAGACATAGAAAAATTATTAAAAATATGGACTAACATTACAAAAAATATAAACGAAAAAGCACCTATGAAACTATATGACAATAACGGACTAGTAGGAAAACTAATAACAGATTTTGAACCAACAGGTTTAGAAATATATGTTGATTCGGAAGAAACAAAAAAATATATTTTAAAAGAATTAGGTAGTGATTTAAAAATTGAAATAAAAAACATTTCAGACTTATCAAAATTACCTAGGATAATATGGCTTAAATGCGGAGGTTTTATTACAATAGATAAATGTGAAGCGCTAACTGCAATAGATGTAAACTCTGGAAAATTTACAGGCAATAAAGAGCTAGACGATACAGTGCTAAAAGTAAATTTAGAAGCAACAAAAGAAATCGCAAAACAAATAAGGCTAAGAGACATAGGCGGAATTATAATAATAGATTATATTGATATGCAAAAGGAAGAATATAGAGAAAAAATAAAAGAAATAATGAAAGAAGAAATAAAAAAAGATAGGTCAAAAGTACAAGTTTTAGAATTTACAAAATTAGGACTCCTAGAAATGACAAGAAAATACATATTTGGAAGATAAAAATAGTAGGCAAAAAGGAGACACAATAATGTTAGATGTAGAAAGCTTTATGTCCAGTTTTTACAAAGGAACAGCAAAAACAGATTTAAAATCAATAAAATTTTTTACAGAAAAATTTGCACATCCAGAAAGGAAATATAAAATAATACATATTGCAGGAACAAATGGAAAAGGTAGCTGTGTAGAAATAATGACCAACATATTAATAAAGGCAGGCTACACAGTAGGAAAATTTCTAAGTCCCCATTTAATAAAATACAATGAAAGAATCAGTGTAAACAATGAAGAAATAACAGATATAGACATGGAA
>CANQXO010000020.1 GCA_947627825.1 uncultured Clostridia bacterium | reverse complement strand
ATTCTATAAACTCTTCCACTTTTTTCTCCTTTAATTTTTATTTGGTTTTTCTATTTACTATTTTAGATTTTTAAATTAGTTATCTTTACTAATTTTAGACTTGATGTTAATTTTTTTCTTTTATTTTTTTTAACCTTTTAAAATTAATTTTGTTGAACATAATTGAAGCTACCGGTATTAATACAATTATATATGGCATAATGTATCTTGACTTTGCTTCCCATAGGAAGTGGAATAAGAATCCCCCTATGAAAATTATTACAAGTAACAATAGTTCATTTGATAAATTTTTTATATTTTGTATTAATACAATTATACTACACCCAAATATGATAAACATCAATGCTTTTTGATATAATATTTCAAAAACTTCATAATCTTTTAATCCACAATTAGGTCCATCATAAACTATTTTTCCTTCTTCGTTCAATTTTATCTTTTGCCTTACGCATGAATGTGTGTTTTCTGTCCACATTGAGCAGAATTTTGTTAGATAAAAATTAAATGTATATTTAGGATTTTCTTTAAAATAATTTAATCTATCTTTTAATAGTTCCCTATATATTTCTCTACAATTTTCATATTGATGATAGCCGTAATAGGCAATGTCATAATGATACCACCCTGCAGAATAACCACCTTCTGTCATTCCCATATATACATATCCTAAGGCTGGAAACGATTTTCTTTTATCTAAACCACATTTATTTAAATAATAACTTTTTATAATTTCAGCTGGCATTAATGTAAATATGATAAAACAAATAATTACTGCTGATTTTGTTATATAAATTTTGTTTTTTTCTTTACTGCTGATTAAATCTAAGAATAAGTAAATTGCAATTGCGATTATAAATATCAGTGTATTCATTCTAAACATATACGATAATGCTATAGAAAGAATTGAAAAAATTAAATATTTCTTTTTCTTCTCTCCTATATATTTCATTATAAAGTATGTTCCAAGTAAAGATAAACTTAATCCTGCTATATCACCATACTTAAATGTTACAAATAATGCAAGTGATACAAATGTTAAAGTTATAAATACTCCTAAATATTTGTTTACTTTATACTTTTTAGATAGCAATTTACATATCATAAAGATTGATATTACAGTAATTACATTAAAGAATACATTAAAGTATTCTATTATAATATAGTTTGTACTATTTAATAATCTAAAAACAATATTCCATATAAATGCAATTGTAAATTGTTGTTGGCATCTTTCAAAATAAATTTTGTTTGATAGTACTCCTTCATATGCTGTTTCATTTTCTATACATTGTCTTTCATTACCATTCGTCATTGCTATTGCTAAATCATAAGCGGACTTTTGGTCTGCAACTGGCTCTGTACGATTTGCACTTATATAAAGCACTTGTATAACTACATATATAAAAATAACCACACCAAATATAATATATTTTTTTCTAATTTTGTAAGAATACTTTTTAACTATGCTAAATATAAAGCGCATTACTATAGCCATCACTATAGGAATTGCAAATAGTAGAAATGGATTTATATGTATGTAGACTACTTCGTTTTGCCTCATTGTGGCTGTGAAAAAAATATTTAATACCATGACTAATACAATAAGTATAAATCCTATACAATAAATTACATTTTTTATGAATTTACTCATTTGCTTTCTCCTTGCCCAATATTTTATTATCGTATATTTTTTAAAAATTTTACTAAATTTCTATATGGTGCAAATTTCCACATTTTTTCCTTAAAAAGTGTAAACTTATAGTTTTCTCCATAATGATACTCTTTATAAAAATTGTTTACTTCTGCAATATAGTTATCTTTATTTTCTATAAACATTGATGATATTTCTTCCTTACACTTATCTATTTTTTTTTCTAATTCTTTGCCATTCTTAATTTTTTCTTCATTAATTAACATTTTCTCTCTGTTTTCTATATTTGCCGCATTTATTATTCTTATACTCGGATTTTTTGCTTTTATTAATGGTAAAAAAGCATGTCCCATTTTGCCATCAGCATTTATGATAGTAGAAATGTTATTTTTTTGTACTATATAATTTATAAATGTAAACCAATATTTTTGATTTAGAAAACCAGTTAAATCATATACAACTCCGTTTTTTTCAAATTGTTGTCTTAAATTGTTTATTCTACTTTGTGTTGTTATGATAAATAGTCTATATTTATCTTTATCTAGTTTTTTTGCTACTTCTAAATTTATTCTATCTTCTTTTGTACTTGTCATTGAAGGTATTAGCATAAGAACTTTCTTCTTTTTTTCATTTTGTATTTTTGGTATCTCTATTTGCTCTATTTCTTCTATGATTTCATCATTATTGTAATCAAATTTTGGATATTGTATTGCTTCTACTTTTTCTTTTACATTTTTAGCTGTTTCTTTAATTATTTTTAGTGACTTCTTTTTATTTTCTTTTGCTTTTTGTAGTTCTCCTGTTTCTTTTCTTCTATACCATTGTCCATAATAGCTCATGTGCACCGGATATTTTCCTTTAGATAACATTTTTAGCCAAAGGTTCCAATCTTCATTGACGAATTTTTCTCTTATGCCATATCCACCTACTTCTATAAAGTCTGATTTTCTAATCATTGATGCAGAGACTAAATAATTTTCTTTCTTTAATCTGTTTGAATCAAAACATTGATTCCAAGTATAAGATAATTTATCAAATCCTATTGAATCGGAATATACCCAACTTGCAGTTTTATTTGTTTCCATAGTCCAATATGCACATTCCAAATAAGTATTTTCTAATAAATCATCTGCATCAAGAAACATTAAATATTCCGCAGTTTTTGAGGATTTACTTGCTCCATAGTCCCTTGTAGCTGCTAATCCTTCATTTTTTTTATGGAAAACTTTTATTCTATCATCAAGCTTTTTTACTTTTTCTAATTTTTCTAAGCTTGCTTTTTCTTCCGAACCATCATCTATAATTAGTATTTCAAAATATGGAATTGTTTGATTTAATACACTAATTACACTTTGCTTAATATATTTTATATCATTGTAATATGGTATGATTACTGATATTTTTGGTTCTTTATATGAATATATATTTTTGTTTAAAACCTTGCCGGGTTCTAACTTAAAATCATAAAAGTTTTCCATTTGCTTATCCTATTCTAAAAATTTCTTTTATTCTTCTTTTTACTGTGTTTTTGTCAAATAAAATATAGTAAATTAATCTAACAATTTTATTTCTGTTATTTAAATCGACGATTGGATTGTATTTTAATCTGCCACCTAATGATGCTATTGGAGAAAGCATTTCATCTATTGTTCTTTGGTTTTTTGCATTTAGGTCTTCTTGCATATCCTCTATCATTTTTCTAGATTTTCCTGTTCTTATATCATCTTCAAATTCAACTGCAGATAATGGTTCTTTATCAATCCTTTTGGCCGAATTAAAATATCCCATAATTGGTAAAGATATATAGTAATCTTGATAATATAATAAATCTATATCTTCTTTAAATGTTTCTACAATATCATTCACAAACTCTAAAGCTGATTTTTGTATTGTTTCAATAATATAATCTACCTGATATTCAGAATTATATTTTTCAAATATTGGTGTTACTTTATCATCTTTAATATCATATCCTATACAAGAAGGTGCTAATTTAGAAAGCAATAGCTCATAAGCATTTCCTGTTGCTGTAGGCTTTGCTGGGAAAAAAGTTTTTAACTTAAAATTTCCGACACTAGAATATTCAAGTGCATCATCCCTATTAATATTTAGGAAAAATGTGTCAACATTCTTTTTACATAATTCTGATAAGTAAAATTCTGGTCTTCCACTATACCCTACATCAAATACTGCAGGTGTTTTTCCTAATATATCTTCAAAATATTTTTTTAAGCTTTCTCTATTCTTTTTATGTTCTTCTTCGTCATAAAAATTTTCAACAATTATGTTAATATATTTATTAAATTCTTCTATGTTTGTAAATTTTTTCTCAAAACTAATTTTTTCTTTTTTGCATAGTTTTTTTAATTTATTCTTATCTACATTTATAATATTAGATAAATACTTTAGAGTTCCTTCTGGTGTATGTTTTTCTATTTCAAGGATTTCAGACAACTTGTAAAAATCTAGTTTGTTCACTATCATAATTGGAATAAGAGCTTTTCTAGAAACATACATATATTCTTCTTGTGGAATATCTTTATATATGGTTTTCATAATTTTATAAGCTTCCATTATTAAGTATCCATCTCTAGCCATAAAAGATATTTTTTCATATTTGTTCTTAACATTGTCTATTAACCATTTTGTAATTCCAAAAACATACATTCCTAAAGCATAATAACCAATTAAAAATGGATCTGCATTAAAGTCACTATACTCGTTAAATTCTCTAAATGGATTATCGAAATATTTATTAGCTACTACTGCAACCATTGTCCTTATTCCCATAAATCTCAAAGCTTCCTTGTTATCTTGCCAAAAAGGTAAACTGTTAAATATCATTTGAGATAAATTTTTTGTGTACCTTACATTTCTAAAAACATCAGTAGTTCTTGGTATATAAATTGCATTAAATCCTAATTCAAGTGGTTTTTGATAATCAGAATCATAATTATCACCTAAATGAATTATCTCACTTGGATTTGCAGATAAATCTTTTAAAATATACTTATAAAGATCTGTAGTCCATTTTGTTTTCTTAATATCAGAAGATACATATAATTTATAAATATTAACATAACCATTTTTTTTCAAAATAGTATTTATAGTTTCTTTTGGTAAATACATATCTGAAGTACATATTACCTTTTTGCCCATATCTAATGCTAATGTATATATATCATATAGTGTATTTCTACGATAGCAAAATCTAATTTCGTATTCTTTTTCTTTTTCTTTTAATTGATTTAATACATTTTTATCTATTTCATATAATTTTTCTATGGTACTATATATATCATCTAAAGTAATTTCTTGAATTTTAGGATTCTTTTTGTATTGTTTATCTCTAGCAACATTTTCTGACACTACTCTAATTTTAGAAAAATTAATCCCGGTTTTACACTTTGCAATTTTTCTATATTCTTTATCTAAAAATTTAAATAAATCTATCGGTTCAAGAAAAGGTCTTACTATTAAAGTATCAAAAATATCAAAGCTAACATATTTTATTTTATCATCTATAATTTGCTTTTTAATTTTTTCTAAATCACTATTCCAATTTGTTTGAATAGATGAAAATAAATCTGGACTTTTTAAATTTCTTCTATTTTTACAATATCCATCCATAAGTTTATTTAGTTCGTCTTTTTCTATTTTTGATATCTTACGCCCCATTTTTATATTGTTTCTATGTTGCATACTATATAAATGCTTCCAATATTCAAATTGAGTTTTATATGTATTATAAATCTTTTTCTCTTTTAAGAAATTTTCTACAAAGCTAAAAGATGTCTTTAAATCTATTATATTTTTTTCAACTTTATCATAGGATGTGTCTTTTATTGATGTAGATGTATTTTCATGCTGACAATAAAATATATTATCATTATTTACTTTTGTTACTTTTTTTGCATAGTAAAATAAAACTGTTGAAAAAGCAAAATCTTCGGTCATTATTAATTTTTTATTTACTTTTTTATAATGTGGTTTTGCTTGATTCCATATTTTCATAGAGTAGATTTTATTCCATATTGTATGCCAAGAGAAATTTAGTCCTTCCTGTCTAAAATATTCATCTAAACATTCTTTTCCTATTAACTCTTTGAAATTCATCTTGAACAAATTATATATTTCTTTTTTTCCATTATCATATTCTAACACAGTATTACCGATAACTATATCTGAACTATTTTCTATTGCATTATTCATTAATGTTCTATAAAAATCAACACTTGTATAATCATCTGCATCTAAGAATGCTATGTAATCACCAGTTGCTTTTTCTGCTCCAGTTAATCTAGCTTGGAATAATCCTTTATTAGTTTTGTGTTTTACATATTTTATTCTGTTATCTTTTTTCATGTATTCTTTAACAATTTCATCGCAATTGCCTTGTGATGCATCATTTACTAATATGATTTCTACATTTTTGTAAGTTTGATTTATTAAACAATCCAAACTTCTTTTTAGGTATTTTTCATTATTATAATTTGGTATTATTATTGATAATTTGTTTTTCATTTTCTTTCAACATCCTTTTTGTATTATAATTCTTCTGCAAATCTTTTTTGCAATTTATTAAATATTAAATATCCTATTACTGTAACTATGATTCCGTACACCTATAACCCCAAAAATTTGTCCCATATTTGGCATCTGTTGACGGTAAAAAATGTCTCTATATCCTTCTATTATATAGGTCATTGGATTATAATTTAAAATCCATCTAAATTCTTCTGGTATAGTTTGCACTGAATACACAATTGGAGTAGCATAAAATAATAATTGCAAAAATACACCAACGAAGTGTTGGAAATCTCTAAAATACACTGTTATACTAGATACTATCAAAGATATTCCTATTGAGATTATATATTGTGCAATTAATAATAGTGGATAAAAAAGCACAAATTTTGTGATTCCCATTCCGTATCCTAAAACAAATCCAACTATTATAATAGTTGATATTACAAATGTTATTGCTTCACTTGTAACTATTGAAATTGGTAAAATCTCTCGAGGAAAATATACTTTCTTTATAATATTTCCATTTTCAATCATTACAAATGAGCCTCTATTTATTACATTTGCAAAAAATGTCCAAGGTATTAATCCACATACCATAAACACTGTATAATTAGGTTCACTATTTTTTATAATTAGAGGAAATACTATAGCATACACAGTTATTTGAAGTAATGGATTTATAAATGACCATAGTATACCCAAAAATGATTTTTTGTATTTTCCACCAATATCTTTTTTGATACTCGTCTTTAAAAGTTCTCTATAAAGGTATAAATTTTTAAATATATTCATTAGCCGTTCCTTTCATTTTGCTTATAATTTTGATTATCACTTTGATTATTATTTTGTTTATAGTTTTGATTATCTTTTTGCTCTTTATTTGACCTATTATTGTGATAATTATTATTTAAAACATTAACCTAAGTAGTTTGTTTTATATACTCATCAATTACTTCCTTTGTTTTTCCATCTTTTTTTATTACGCCATTATCTAGCCATATTGCTCTACTACACAATTCTACAGCTGAGCCCAAATTGTGTGTTACAAAAACCATTGTTTTTCCTTCTTTTTTTAATTCTTTCATTTTATTTATACACTTTTCTTGGAAATGTTGGTCTCCTACTGATAAGATTTCATCTACTAATAATATATCTGCATCAACATTGATTGCTACTGCAAATGCTAGCCTCATAAACATTCCTGATGAATATGTTCTAACTGGGTTATCAATGTATGCTTCAAGTTCTGAGAACTCAATAATTTTGTCTATTCTTTCGTCTATATCTTTTTTTGTTAGTCCAAATATTGAAGCATTGAAATAAATATTTTCTCTACCTGAAAAGTCTTGGTGAAAACCTGCACCTAGCTCTAATAAAGATGTAAGTTTGCCATTAGTTATAATTTTGCCTTTATTAGGATAAATAATTTTTGTCATTAATTTTAATAATGTAGATTTTCCGCTTCCATTTACACCAATTAAGGCTACAGCTTCTCCTTCTTTTATTGTTAAATTAATGTCTTTAAGAACTTCTCTTTTTTCTTTTCTATTTCTTTGCCAAAAAAGTATTTTTTCTTTAATGCTATTTGCTTTATCTAAATAGACATTAAATGTTTTATATACCCCTTCAACAATTATCATATCTTCTTTTTTTCGCATATAATTAAACCTTTCTAATATCCTTCATCCATGAAGTCTTTTCTTTTTTTACTTTTTTTAAATTTCCTCTTAGTTGCAATTACGCCAGGAATCCATAATATTGCTACCATAACCCTATTAAATAAGCCTTCTACATTTTTTATAGCATTTTCTCTAGCAGCTAAAGTTGCAAATAATATGTAATGTTTATATATATACATTTTTTTATTAAAACTGACACCCTTTAAATTAAGTTTAAACATTTCTTTAAAATATTCGTAATATCCAAGTGGAGCAAGCTCAAACACTCTTTTTATATTTTTAGTGTATCCATCCGACTTATAATCTCCTGCAACTAAAACATCATTGATGCATATTATATCATAATCTTGATCCATTTTGTTGTACATTCTAGCCTCAGTTACAAACTTTTCGTCTGCTTCTAATTCATGTTTATATTTTTTTCTAATTTCTGTTTTAAATACTAATGTTTTTTCTCCTGTAATCTTTTCTTTAAAATATAAACTAAACATATCACTTCTATGGTTGTCCTCTGGAAATTTATTTCCACTTATCTTACCTTTTCCGTCCTTCCTCAAGAAAGCTAAAGCATATACCGTTTCATCGTTTAATAACTTATCTGCATGCTTTTTTATTGTATCCAATGCTCCTGTTACAAAGTAGTCATCTGAGTCACATTCCATAACTAGGTCTCCTGTAACAAATTGCATTAAATTATTAATTGCTGACATTTTTCCTTGATTTATTTGATAATGATATTTTATTTTTATTATATTTTGCTTTATAAAATTATCTATTATTAGCTTTGTTTTGTCTGTTGAGCCATCATCCATAATAAGCCATTCATAATCTACTGTAGAATTGTTGTTGATTACTAGACTAGTATATAGTTTTTCCAAGTCCTCTGCTCTATTATAAGTTGCTGTTAAAATTGATATTTTCATAAGAACTTTCCTTGCATATTATATTTAGGTTTTTTAGGAATACCTATAATCCTGTTAATAGTTTTTTTACTTTATTAAGTATTTCGTTATAATTTTCTTTAATAAATTCATCTGATTTTATTTTTTTTGCTTTGTTTAAATCGTTGTTTTGCTCGCCATCATTTGTAAGTATTTTCTTTAATCCTTGATAAATTCCGTTTTCAGTATTTGCTACAATGATTGCCTTATCATAATTTTTTACACATTCTTTTGCTGGTATGTCTGTTACTATTATATTTTTATCAAGTATTTTCGCTTCTTCTATTACCATTCCATATCCTTCATAATATGATAATAAGCAAAAATAATCTGCTTCTTTTATATATGGATATGGATTATCTTTTGCACCTAGCAAATAAAAGTTTTCTGTTTCATCTAATTTATCTATTTGTTTTTGCAAAGAATATCTTAGTGGTCCATCACCAATTATATAAACTTTGCTATGAATACCGTCTTTTTCGAGTTTAGCATGTACATTTATAAATCTATCTATTGCCTTGGCATCAACTAGTCTAGCCACGCTAACTAAGTTAATGTCATTTTTATTTAATGGTAGATTAGATTGTTCAGTTGATTTTTTTATGATATTCTCATAATTTAAGTAATTTCTTATTACTTCTTCATCAAATTCCTCTCCAAATTTTATGTTAAAATTTTTTCTTGCTTCTTCGCTCACAAAAACTATTTTATCATACTTTTTATAAACTTTTTTATCAGTTATACTTTTTATTTTGTTTTTTAACCCCTTAGATAAAAATTTTGAAATATTTGTATGAACCCAAGCTATGTTCTTTACTTTTTGCTTATTTGATTTATTATAATTATTTTTTGGCCTTTTGGCAAATAACCTTGTAACTGGTCCTTCTAAAAAGGCTACTCTTATATCATATCCATCTGGTGCTTTGCTTGAAAATAATAATTTTAAGGAAATTATTAAGTGTTCGAAGGCATTATATTCTTTGTATGGTTTATGATATAAGCTAATTAACTTTACTTGGCTTTTTAATTCTTTTTTCAATTCTCCACCATCATATATTGTGAAAATAGTTATATCATAATCTTTTACTAATTCATTTACTAAATCAACTAATACTCTTTCTGCCCCGCCAATAGATAAACTAGTAATTCCAAACAATATTTTTTTCAAGCTACAGTCACCTCCTTTTATCTATAGATACAACTTAGTATCTTGCAATACATTTTATATGTGTATTTATTAATGGTCTTCATGTATAAGTTTTTACCAGATTTCTGAGACAAAATTTTATTTTTCTTCCATTCTGGGAATTTAGTATTTAAATTCTGCCAAGTTTCATCTAACAATCTTGCTTTTGCGACCTTGTCTTTTATTTGTATCATTCTCTTTAGTGAACTGCACAACAAAATTCTTGTGTATGTATATTCTAATTCTTCCTTGTATTTATCATATATTTTTTTCTTTTTATAGTAGTCTATTACATTATTTAGTACATTGAATATTTGCCCTGTTTTGTAATTTTGTTTGTTTACTATTGAATCTTCCCTTTGCATATAATAAACTAATGGTTCTTTTACAAAGCTAAACTTCTTAATATTAGGGATAAGTTTATAAAAGAACTCTACATCTTCATAATTAAGTCCTACTGGAAAGTTTTCTTGTATAATGTCCCTTTTTATTAATTTGTTCCATGCAACAACTCTGGCATTAATCAGCATTTCTTTTTTATTGGTATAAACAACTCCATTATCTAGCTTTTTCTTATTTGGATATACCCAGTAAAAATCACACTCTACAAAATCCGCTTTTGATTTTATTGCTTCATTATACATTTTTTCGTATATAGTTTCATCTACATAATCATCTGAGTCCAAGAAAGCGATATAGTCACCTTTAGCGTACTTCATACCGTAGTTTCTAGCATCTGATAATCCGCCATTTTTCTTTTCGACATATATGATGTTTTCATATTTGTCTAAATATTCATTTATTATTTTTTCAGAATTGTCTGTAGAACCATCATTTACAATGATTATTTCTATGTCCTTCATAGTTTGGTTTACTAAAGATTGCAGGCATTTTTCTATATATTTTTCAACATTGTAAACTGGTACTATTACACTTACTTTTGGCATAGCACTTCATTTAATACTTTTCTATAATATTTAGGTTTTTAGAAGATTTACCTATAAACTCTTTATTTTAATTGAAATATTTTAAAATTACTTAAAGGAAAGAGTGTTTTTTTAATAATTTTCAAATAATAATTTGTGTACATAATGAATAGCATTTAATTATTTGATTTCCATAATAACTATTCAATTATTTTTGATGATTTATCGTTTGTCTGCAAACCCTTATAAAAAAGTTATTCACAGAGTTATCCACAGTTTCCACAGGCTAAATTTTTTGTAATAATTTGTCGAATTTAATATACATAATATTTTTCATTGTAACAAATCTGTAAACTTATTATTTCATTTTTGTAATATTGTGTAATTTTTTATTTTGCATTATATCTCATTTTGCTCTATTTTTCAATATTTTTGCTGTTTTATATTTTTGAAGCCTTGTTTTAAAATTATTTCTTTGTTGTTTTACAGTTTCTTTGCAAGGCATTTACGATTTCGAACCTTATAAAACTTTATAAAATATCTTTTTCCACAACTATATAATCTTTTTCATTTTTTTCACTAAAATCATATCCATCAATTACATCTTTTACAAATGCAGTTGATAGACTGTATTTTTTACATAAATATAAACTCTTATCTGTTATTCTATGATTTCTCATGTATTCTTTTCTTATAGATTGTGCAATATTTTCTGCTAATATTTTGCTTCTTTCTTTTCTTAGTGTCTGTACATCTATTGAATCCTTCTCATTATTTTCTAATGTCGTATTTATTATATCTAATGCTTTTCCCGTTTTTCCCAACAAATAATATATCCTTGCTAGGTGCCTGATATCTTCCATTGGGACAGTTTTTTCAAAAATCATTAATGCCTTTTCATAAGTTGTATTGTTTTTATTTTTTATTTCTCTTACCTTTTCAAATATCGGATTTGCTCTAACTCCGTTCCTTAACAATTGCTTTTCTTTCTTCGTCATTTAATCCTTCTATTAGCTTATACACTCTGCTAGTTGGCATTTTAAACTTTTTAGCGACTTCCCTTGGATAAAGATTTTTTAATGATTCTAAAATGTTTTTTGTTATCTCTTCATCGTCTTTTGTTTTGTTATTTGAATTTTTCTTTGGTTTAGATGATTTAGTATCACTCATTTTAAACCTCCTAAAAAATATTTTAAAATCTTAATTTATATATAGCATAGCAAATAATGCTTACTTCAATAAATATAACTAATGGAATATATCTTTTAAAAATTTTTTCATCTTTTCTATAATTAAACATTTCCGATGCTAGCATGATGCCAACAAATCCGCCTAGTATTGCTAGTCCTAAATAAAGAGCATCAACCGATTTTTTGTTCATCTTAATGAAATTAGTTCTAATATTCATCCATATAAATAAATATGAGATAATATTTATACAAATTGCATATCCTACTATAAAACTTGCCATTTAAGATTCTCCCTTCTTAAGTTTTAAAATTTTTTTATCCAAATAAACTTATTTGATTGCTCTCGCTCATTCCTTTTAAACATCCTGCATTTTTTAGCATTTCTATTGCACTTGTTCCAATTCTTGCTCTTATTCTTAAGTCATCAATCGACATAAACTCTCCATCTTTTCTTGCTTCTTCAACTCCTAGTGCTGCAACTTGTCCAAATCCCGGAATACTACTTAATGGTGGTCTTATGCCTTCATCTTCCATTTTAAATTTAACTGCGTCAGATTGATAAAGGTCAATTGGTAAAAAGTTTAAGTTTCTTTCATACATTTCGTTTACAATTTCTAGAGTTTCATACATTGCCCCGTCTTTTTGGGTTGCATTATTGCCTAAAAGTTCTATTTCCTTCATTTTATTTTTTACTTTTTCTTTACCATGACACATAATATCACTGTCAAATGCATCTGCTCTTATTGTAAAGTAAGCAGTATAATATGCCTTTGGTATATGAACTTTAAACCACGCTATTCTAAATGCATTTGTAACATACGCTGCGGCATGCGCCTTTGGAAATAGATATTTTATTTTGTTACAAGAATTAATATACCATTCTGGCACATTACATTCTTCCATCGTTTTTTTATAATCTGCCCACTTCTCTGGCTCTTTTGCAACTTTTCCCTTACGCACAAGTTCCATGATTTTAAATGCTGTATTAGGTTTTAAACCTTGTTTTATTAAATAAAGCATTATATCATCTCTTGTACAAATAGTTTCACTTAATGTTGCCGTTCCACTATTAATTAAATCTTGTGCATTTCCAAGCCAAACATCAGTACCGTGTGATAATCCTGAAATTCTTATTAATTCCTCAAATGTTGTAGGCTTTGTATCTTTAAGCATTCCTCTTACAAATTTTGTTCCCGATTCTGGTATTCCATAAGTTCCAACTTCAGATTTAATGGCTTCTGGTGTTACACCTAAAGCTTTTGTTGAAGAATATATTGACATTGTTTCTTTATCATCTAGTGGAACCTTTGTAGGGTCTAATCCTGTTAAATCATACAACATACGAATTACTGTTGGGTCATCATGACCTAGAATATCAAGTTTTAACAAGTTTTGGTCTATTGAGTGGTAATCAAAGTGTGTAGTTATGATGTCAGACTCTGGGTCATCTGCTGGATGTTGTACAGGTGTAAATTCATATATTTCTCTACCTTTTGGTACAACTATTATTCCTCCCGGATGTTGACCTGTTGTTCTTTTTATTCCAGTACAGCCTTTAGAAATTCTGCCTACTTCTGCATTACTTACTGGCTTTCCTCTTTCCTCAAAATATTTTTTTACATATCCAAAAGCTGTTTTATCTGCAACTGTACCTACTGTTCCTGCTTTAAATGTAGTTCCTTTTCCAAAGATAACTTCTGTATATTTGTGAGCTTTAGCTTGATATTCTCCTGAGAAGTTTAAGTCAATATCTGGCTCTTTATCACCATTGAAGCCAAGGAAGGTTTCAAATGGTATATCCATTCCATCTTTGTCTAGTCTGTGTCCACATTTTGGACACATTTTATCTGGAAGGTCAAATCCATTTTTTATACCATAATCAGTAAAATCAGAGTATTTACAATTTGGACATCTATAATGAGGAGGAAGTGAGTTAACTTCTGTAATACCTGTCATGTTTGCTGCAAATGATGAACCTACCGAACCTCTTGAACCTACTATGTATCCATCTTCATTAGATTTCCAAACTAGTTTTTGGGCTATAATGTACATAACAGAGAAACCATTTTTTATAATTGAGTCAAGCTCTTTATCAAGTCTTTCTTGAACTATTTGAGGTAATGGATTTCCATATAACTCATGAGCTTTAGTATAGGCTATTTCTTTAATAGTTTCTTCACAGCCAGGTATATGTGGAGGGCATTTCTCAGGTGAAATTGGCCTTATCACCTCACACAAATCTGCTATTTTATTTGTATTTGTTACAACAACTTCGTAAGCTTTTTCTTCACCTAGGTATTCAAACTCTTTAAGCATTTCTTCTGTTGTTCTCAAATATAATGGTGCTTGCATATCTGCATCATCATATTTTTGTCCAGCTTGTATAATTCTTCTATATATTTCGTCTTGTGGGTCTAAGAAGTGAACATCACAAGTAGCACAAACTGGCTTTCCAAGCTTATCACCTAAATCCACTATTTTTCTTACAATATTCCTTAAATCTTCATCACTTTGAAGTACGCCATTTCTTACTAAATACTCATCATTGCCTATTGGTTGAATTTCTAAATAGTCATAATCTTTCGCAATTTCTTCGATTTCTTCGTCAGGCTTTCCATCTAATATTGCTTGATACAATTCTCCTTGGTCACAAGCACTTCCAATAATTAAGCCTTCTGAATTTTCCTTTAAAATTGATTTTAAAATAAGTGGTCTTTTATGAAAATATTTTACATGAGAAAGCGAAACTAATTTATATAAATTTTTTAATCCAACATAATCTTTTGCAAGAATGATTATATGATGGCTTTTTAATTTTTTAAAATTAGCTTTTCCTGCTTCTTTATTATCTATGTCTGAAAGATATTTTATTCCTTGCTCCTCCATCAAATTGCACATTACATTAAATACCTTTACTGTTGTATCAACATCATCCAAAGCTCTATGAGCGACTTCTACCTTAATACCTAAATTCTCGGCAATAATGCCTAACTTGTACTTTTTGTAAGTAGGAAATAAATCTTTTGCAAGCCTTAAAGTATCTAAATATGTATAGTCAAATTTTAGTCCCAACTTTTCGCAATTGTATCTTAAAAAGCTTGTATCAAAATCTGCATTGTGTGCAACTAAAACAGAATCTCCAAAGAACTCCAAAATTTTAGGCATTACTTCTTCTATTGTTGGTGCATCTTTTACCATGTCATCAGTTATGTTGGTAATTTCTTGTACTCTGTAAGGTATAGGCTTTTCAGGATTAACAAAAGTTGAAAAAGAATCTATTAATTCACCATTTTTTATTTTCATAATTCCAACTTCAGTTATTTTCTCAGTTCTAAAAGAAATACCTGTTGTTTCTAGGTCAAATACACAATAAGTTGTATCTTTTAAAGTTTGTCCTTTGTCTTTAGTAATTATAGGGTCTTTATCTGAAACTAAATATCCTTCAACTCCATATATTATTTTTATTCCAGCCTTATCATAGCCTATTTTTTCCATTAGATGATGAGCATCTGGAAAAGACTGTACAACTCCATGGTCTGTTATTGCTATTGACTTCATTCCCCATTTTATTGCTCTATTTATTAAATCTGTCGCAGATGTTACAGCATCCATTTGACTCATCTGTGTATGCATGTGTAACTCAGTTCTTTTAACTTCAGAGTTATCCATTCTAACTTGTTTTTTCAAAGGTTCTGTCTCAACTACTGTATTTGCCATGATAGTTATTTCTTTTGCAAAATTATCAAATCCTGCTCTACCGCCGACTTTTACAGCTATTCCAGGTTTAAGTCTTTTTGAAATAGCTCCTTTTTTATCAGGCATAACAAACATTTTACAAGTAATTGTAGTGGTTCCATCGTAAACATCAAAAGAGAACAAAAACTTTCCAGTTTTCTTAAGTTCTGTTGGGTCTGCAACATTTACCACTTCTCCAATTAATTGTACCCCTGTTGTGTCCATTCCAATATCTTCAATTTTTATTAAATCTTCTTTTATATTCGCATTTCTACCATAAATAACAGATGGGTCATCTGGTTCTGCACTTCCTGAATCTTCCTTTGCTTTATTATTCTTCCAATTAGAATTATTTTGCCAATTTGATTTTTTATCGTTCCAGTTATTGTTTCCACCTTGATTTTGAGATGACCATTTAGAACTTTGAGATGATGAATTTGAGTTTTGTCCTTGAGATTGCGAATTGGCATTTTTAGAAAATCCATTTGCATTCTGAGCCATACCTGTTACATTTTCTCCGTTACTATCTGCACTTTTGACTTTATTTTCTCTTTGCTCGTTTTGTATTTTAACTGAATTTTCTGAAAATTCCTTTATCATTTTTTTCTTTTGCTCAAGAAAGTCGTCTTCCTTTTTAGACACATCTTCTTCAACAAAATTCATTACATAGTTTTCTCCATAAACATCTTTTATAAAATTTGTTATCTTGGTATTTATTCCTTGCTTTTCAAGTATTGATTTTCCTTTTAATGCTAGATGAGTGTTAATTATATTATTATTAATATCAATACTGCTCTCCTTCATAAACGCTTTTATAATTGGTGTTTTTTTAGAAAGATATCCTAATATTCCATTCCAGTCTTTTACTATTTTTTCGTTAATTTTAAGATTTTTATCTTTATTATCATTAGAGCTTGCATTAGGCAAAGAAATTTTAAAATCTACTTCATTTATGTTAAATCTTTTTTTTGCATAGCTTTCAAATTTATCAATTTCAGTAACTGGGATAATTTCATCAGCTTGCAAAAAAAGCTCTAATCTATTTGTTTTCTTATACAAATTAACATTAGAGATTTTTGCATTAGCAAGTGCAAAACTATCTGTATTATAATCACCAAATACCATTTTTAATTCTTTTAACTGTTCCAAAATTTGCCCCCAGTAAAAATTCAAATCATATTTCACATCAAAATTACTTCATTATTTGCTAGCATAACAACAATTAATTAAATATTTTTAAATCAATTTTCCTATGTCATTAAATGCAATTACTATTGACAGTGCAATCAATGCTAAAAATCCAAAAGACTGTATACTTGCCTCGATATCTTTGTTAAGTGGCTTTTTTCTTATTCCCTCAATAATTAGTAATACAATTTTTCCACCATCTAACGGAATTACTGGAAGTAAATTAGTTATTCCAAGCGACACAGAAATAATTGAAAGTAAGTACACAAACTCAGTGATTCCAGTCGTTTGTGATACCATACCCGATATTCCTATTGGTCCTACCATATCATTTAAATTAACTTTTCCAGTAAATAATTGCACTATACACATTCCCATGCTTTTTAACAATTCAATTATTGCATTTCCCGCATAATTAATAGCATTTAATATGCTTGGTTCCCTCGCTATTAAATACCTTATAAAAATTAATATTCCATAAGCAATTATTCCAAATATGATATTAACTAGTGCTCCCGCTGCTACAACTGCTATCCTTTTTGGAATACTTGCTTTATTAAAAGAATCTTCTTTATCTGAATTTTCTTCCT